>CAYWTY010000005.1:0-39413 GCA_964461335.1 uncultured Oscillospiraceae bacterium | reverse complement strand
CCCATGACAGCTTTCCTTGCACAGATGTGTAACCTATGTTTGACGCCGCTACAACTTCCTTTAATTCGCGAGGCGTTTTCCTAAAGAATATCTTTAGTTTATATGGTAAAATATATAATCATATTGTATAAATGGAGGGTTCCCTAATGCGGGTAGCAGGCATAATCGCTGAATACAATCCACTCCATAATGGACATGTCCACCACCTGGAGCAAACACGTAAGACGACAGGATGTGACTTTGTTATGGTTGTTATGAGCGGTGATTATGTTCAGCGCGGTGAGCCTGCTATTGCTGACAAATTTACACGGACGAAATGGGCGCTTGATTCCGGTGCGGATTTAGTGCTTGAATTACCTACCGTATGTTCACTCGCAAGCGCTGAACGCTTTGCATCCGGCGGAATAAGCGTACTTGCTGGAACAGGGGTTTTAGACTACCTCTGTTTTGGCAGTGAGGAACCGGATGTCTCTTTACTCACAAAATCTGCACAAATCCTTGCCGATGAAACCCCTGCCTTCAAGAGAGCCATCCGTGAACAACTCTCACTAGGGAAAGCCTATCCTCGTGCACGCTTTGACGCACTTGAGTCGCTTGGAACCCCATCTTTTATTTTAGCGGCACTGCGCTCGCCTAATAGCATACTTGGAATAGAATATATACGCTTTCTAAAGAAATATGCTCCGGAAGCGAAACCTGTGGCAATCCATAGAGTTGGCTCTGATTATAACTCACCCTTCCTCTCAGGAACTATCTCAAGCGCTACTGCTATTCGCGAGGCTCTCTTAAACTCTGATGCGCTTGCATATAAAAGCATGCCGCATTCAATCGCAAAAGCGTTCAGCAGCGGCAGTTTAAAGCCAGTTAGTTTGTCAAGTATTGGAACTCTAGCACTTTATGCCTTACGGAAAATGAGTTTGGAACAATTAAAAGATTTACCCGATGTAAGGGAAGGTTTTGAAAACGTATTGCAGTACAATGCTAGGCATTCAATATCAATAGATGCTTTACTTGCTGTTCTTAAAAGCAAGAGATACACCTTAGCACGCTGCAAGCGAATAGTAATGTGTGCGTTGCTTGGCATAACCAAGAAGCATTTAATAAGCGCAACAGAAAACAATTCCCTGTTCATTCGTGTGCTTGGGTTTAGGCGCAGTGCGCGCCCACTTGTTTCAGCAATTGGCCGCAGTTGTACGCACCCACTAATAATCCGCAGAGCAGATATTGACAAGTGCTCTCTTGAAGCATTTAACTTGCTGGAATTGGACATTCGCGCACACGATATTTATGCATTGCTTGAGGGTCGGGAAAACATACTTAGAGATTTCTCGCACCCACCCGTAATTATTTAGATTATCGCACAGGCTTGATACCTTCCTTTTCGAGTAAAGCTTTTATTTTTGGCATTGCTTCAAGCGCTGCACGTCTCCCCTCTGCAATGCATTCAACTGTGTTTTCTGTGGAGAACCCATGCATAAAGCCAAAAGTTCGGGGGCAAAGCATAATATCTGCCTCCTGGAGCCTTAAACGCGCAATCTCCCATCGCATAATTTCAAGTGTATTATCTATTATATTTCGCATTGTTGGCTGGTTTATAGGCCTGATTTCTCCTCTATAACCTACATCAACACCTATTACAACATCAGCTCCCGCTTCGCGCAGCGGTATGCATGGCACCCGCTCTAAAACCCCGCCATCTACACATAGCTTCCCATCTATACGTACAGGTACGAAAACACCTGGTATGGACATACTGGCGCGGACACATTCATGAAGCTTTTTTTCTCGCGAAAAGGTAACTAACTCCCCTGTTTCAACATCTACTGCGATACATAAAAAAGGAATTACTGTCTCTTCAAATGTTTTATTATGGGTGAACAGGCGTACGAGTTCCTGCATGCGCTCACCTTTAACAAGCCCCCCGCCCGAACGAGGCAAAGCCATATCTAGATACTCCCTGCTGTTTACAGAAGAAATAAATTTGCCAAGCATGCAAAGGTCTGTTCCTGATGCATAAATCGCTCCAATAATCGCGCCTGCACTTGAGCCGGAAATAATGTCAATAGGAACCCCATTCTCTTCAAGAACTTGTATTACACCTATGTGTGCTATTCCCTTCACACCACCTGCGCCCAGTGCAAGGCCTACCTTTTTGGTCATTGGAGACACCTCTCTCTCATAAGGTTATTTAGGGTGTTTAGAACTAAAAACTCGGCTTATGGAGGTACACATGAAGTACACTGCAGTACTTATTGCATTTTTTTTATGCCTAATGCTTCTGCTGTTCACTCAGCCTGCTATGAAAGCTGCACAAGATGCGCTAAATTTGTGGTGGGGAACGCTTCTGCCCACTCTGTTCCCTTTTTTTGTTAGTGCTACAATTATTGAGCGTACCGGTGGTTTGCATTCTCTCGCTAAAGCTTTATACCCTGTAACAAGGAAACTGAGGGTCTCCCCCTATGCGTTGCCGATACTAATCTTTGGGGGAATATCAGGCTATCCATCTGGCGCCAGGTTATGCGGAATGCTTCAAAATTCAGGTGCTATTTCAACTAATGAAGCAGAACAATTAGGCACTATATGTAATTTGTGCAGCCCGATGTTTTTACTCGGGTTTGTTGCAAATGGCATGTTCCGCGATGCCAAACTGTTTCTTCCAATTGCTCTTTCTCACTATTGCGCCGCTCTTCTTGTTGCAGCACTGCATAAAATTCTGTGGCCTTTAAGCTACTCTCGTCCTGCTAGCACATCATTTAATTTTAAAACATCTTTTATAGGCACACTGCCTAAGGCTATTGCAGATGGCATGTCAGATATGCTTAAAGTGGGCGGAAGCATATTGTTTTTCTTCGTTTTAGCCGAGCTTTCTAAACAACTCGGCTTGTTTGAAATCCTTGGGTATCCAATTGATTTACTATTTATCGGCCCTTCTAAGAGCCCACCTTCATACGGAATATTATTAGGCATTATGGAGATAACAGGAGGCTGTTACTATATCTCTCAAGCAGGTATGCCTGTTCAAACTGCTATTACACTATGTACCTTTATAGTATCTTTCGGTGGGTTGAGCACTATGGTTCAAGCGATGGCCTTCATACAGTTTAAGAAACCGTTTCGATACGTCTGCATTAAACTTGTACACGGGTTAATTGCAGGTTTAATCACACACCTTTACTTTACCTTGTTTAAGTACAGTATGCCAGCCTTTTCAGCCACCCAAGAGATATCCCCGTATTTGGTAAATGCGCTTTCCGGGCTTAGCTTGCTTTTTGCCGGTTCTATCAGCATTGCCTTTGCTATGCTGCTTGGCATAGCTTCCAATAAGCCAAGCAAGAAAACGTAGTCAATTATTATCTAATAGCTTTTGCACTTTAACTTCATCCGGTGTAACGTATATTGTTTTATGGTTTGAATACACAACCCTGCCGGGTTTTGCACCTTGCGGCTTTTTTACAAACTTTCGCTCACAATAATCCACAGGAACTGATGCCGAAGTTCTTGCCCTGCTATGGTAAGCTGCAAGCAACGCAGCTTCATATAAAGTTGTATGCGGCAAATCACCCTTGCAGCGAACAATTACATGGGAGCCTGGAATATCTTTAGTGTGAAGCCACCAATCATCCCCTTTTGCAAAGCGCAGAGTTATTGCTTCATTCTGTTGATTGTTTCGGCCAACATATATTTCATGCCCTTGAGAAGAATGGGTTAGCAAAGGTTGCGTTGGGGCTTGTTTTTTTGGTTTGCGGCGAACAATCTCTGGCCTCAAATAGCCTTCCTGGATAAGTTCAGCACGTATTTCAGCAAGCTCTTCATCCATAGTGCTTTTAGAGATGTTATCCAACTGCCCTTCCAGGTATTCAATTTCTTCCTGTGTCTTTTGGTGATATACACAAGCAAGTGACTTTGCAACCTTCCCTTTCCTGTATCGCTTGAAGTGCGCCTGTGAATTTTCCTGCGGAGACAATCTTTCATCAAGTTGAATAATGAGTTCATCAGCAGGGTCATTATAATAATTTATTACCTTAACAAACTTCATCCCACGTTTTATTAAATGCAAATTAGAAAGTATCAACTCCCCATAAAGCTTTAATTCTTCTAAACCCTCCTCCTGGTTAAGTGCATCAGTAAATATTATGAGCTTTTTATACAAGCGCGCTAAGTGGTTGTTGAGCTTCTTTTTGATGTCTGAACTGCTTTTATGGATGCGCTCAAGCATGTCACGTTCACCATAATATACATCTAAAGCAGCACTCATAGATGGTTGGGTTTTGCATAACCCTTGTGGGCATAATGGCTCAAAAGGGTATACGCCGACAGGCTCATTAAGATGGTTGCACAAAAGCGTTGGAGAGAATAAGCCCTTGCCAAAAGATTGATACAACCTAAATAGGTATTGAGCTAAAGCATCCTTATCTGCTTTTGGGGTTTTTTCGACATAAAACTCGGCTTCTCCAGACCACATTGCGACTATTTGCCTGGCACATTCAACCGAAAGGCCTGAAAAATGTTCAGTTAGTTTTTTGTGAGCTATACCACTATCACCCAAAACACTAGAGAATTCCTCTAAAGAAGCAAGCAGCGGGTTTGATTTGCTCTGTGAAGGCGGCAGCGAATAGGCTGCACCTGGCATTAAACAACGTCTACTTGACATGCCAGCACCAATATGACGAATGCAGTCTACTATTATGTCTTCATTATTGAGAAGGCAGATATTCGAATGTTTACCCATCAGCTCAATTATGAGTTTGTATGGTACTAAGTCACCAAGCTCATTATACGCCTCGATATGTATTATTAAAATTCTATCAAGACCGAGTTGTTCAATGCTGCTAATCCTCCCTGAACTAAGCCGCTTGCGCATTAACATGCAAAAGGTATGCGGCTCGGGTGGGTTAATAAAGGTTTTCTCGGTAAGTTGAATGCGGCCATTTTGTGGATGCACACAAAGAAGCAGCCTCTGTTTGCTGCTTCCGCTTCTTATAGTTATAAGAAGCGTGTTAGAATCGGGCTGTTGTATTTTTTCAACCTTGCCGCCATAAAGTGCACGTAATTCTGTGCATACTGCCCTAAGCGACAACCCGTCCAACGACATCAGCAACCCTCCGTGCTATTTAAACTCTCGTGTGTTGGCTCTTTTTCAAGCCGAAGAAGCATTTGCTGATACCCGCCAGCGCCATAAGTAAGCGCTCGATTAACCCTGCTTATTGTTGCTGTTGATGCCCCCAGTTTCTTTGAGATTTCTTTTTGGGTGACACCTTGCCGTAAGAGCTTTGCAACCTCAAGCCTTTGAGCAACAGCCAGAAGTTCAGAAACAGTAAAAATATCTTCGAAAAAACGGTAGCATTCATCTTCTGTTTCAAGCATCAAAACAACCTTAAAAAGGTCGTCGATTTGTTGGTTTTTAATAGTTGTTTGGGTAGGCATTAAACACCTCTTTACTTTATAGCTTTTGTATTCTATTACGCAAAACTCCGATGCCAGTAATTTCGACTTCGATTATGTCGCCATGCTGCATAGGGCCAATTCCCGCAGGTGTGCCCGTTGCTATTATATCCCCAGGGAGAAGAGTCATCACCTGCGTTATAAAATGCACGAGCCTGTCAACATTAAATATCAAATCTGCTGTTGAAGCATCTTGCTTGATTAAACCATTTAATCTCGCCTGCACCCTGGCGCTATTTGGGTCTAGCTCTGTTTCAATCCATGGCCCTATAGGGCAGAATGTATCAAAGCTTTTTGAACGCGTCCACTGTCCATCCCTTCCCTGCAAATCACGTGCTGTTACATCATTTAAACATGTGTAGCCAAAAATGACTTTTGGAGATTCCCCAAGTTGGACATTACTGCACCTTGAGCCTATTACTACAGCAAGCTCTGCTTCATAATCAACCCTTTTGCTTTGTTTAGGATGCAAAATGTCGCTATCAGGGTCGATTATACTGCTTGGAGGTTTCAAAAACAACAGAGGTTCATCTGGGATAATTTTGTCAACTTCCATCGCATGGTCAGTATAGTTTTTACCAAGGCAAACCACTTTGCTTGGCATGACAGGCGAAAGAAGTCGAGCTTTAGAAAGAGGGAATTCCCTGCCATCAAAGCATATATCATCAAACGGGTTTCCAATAATACATTTTAGTGTTTCCCCTTCTATTTTCGCATAGAAAGTTTCTTTTCCTATAGCTGCCCTGCAAAACTTCATACTGCATACCTCCATAACTTATTAAAAACTCAATCGTATCTGCGCAAACCCTCTGTGTTTTCAGGAGCTTTCGGTAATGGGTGGATTTTGAACTCCTCTGTGTTGAGTTGAGAAACAGCCCTTACATAAACGCTTCTACCTTCAGCTACTGGCAGTAAGGGTGTATTAGTATAAGAACAGTCTTCTATTAAAGCAGCAATCTCTGGGTGAACTTCAACAAGGTAATGCTTCATTGTATCATTGCGCATATTCCTTTGCAGTATTTTGCGCACTTTTAATACTGTCGTTTCAGGAGAGAGCACCTTGCCTGTGCCATTACAGCATGGACATGGGATTTGCAAGGTTTGGCTTATGCTTTGCCTGGTCTTTTTTCGCGTCATCTCTACAAGACCAAGTTGGGTAATGCCAAGCACATTTGATTTTGTACGGTCCTTTTTAAGTTCTGCCTTAAGTGTATCAAGCACACGCTCTTTGTCCGCTATATCCTCCATGTCAATAAAATCAACTATTATAATGCCGCCTATATCGCGTAATCGAAGTTGGCGCGCTATTTCTTTTGCTGCCTCGCAATTTGCCTGCGTAATTGTTTCTTGAAGATTATCAGTACCTACAAAGCGGCCTGTATTTACATCAATACTTGTAAAGGCTTCTGTCTGATCAATAATTATATAACCTCCGTTAGCGAGCCAGGCCCTCCTAGCGAGTGATTTTTCTATTTTACTCTCTATATCATAATAGTCAAACAGATCCTCTTCGCCTTCATAGAGTACTACTCTTTTAGCGAGCTTTGGTGAGATAATGCTTGCAATTACAAGGATGCGCTCATAAAATTCAACATCATTAATTATTAAGCGCTCAATATCCGGTGTAAAAAGGTCTCTTATTGTACGAAACACCAAAGGTTCTTCAGCATGTAAAAGGCAGGGCGCCTTAACAATAGTTTTCTTTTGGGATATCCTGCGCCACAGTCTTTCAAGAAATCGAATGTCGGACTCAAATTCTTCGCTATCCTTACCTTCAGCAACTGTCCTAACTATTACGCCCATTCCAGGCGATTTAAGAGTTTCCAAAGCAGCACGCAAACGTTTTCGTTCCTCTTCATCGGCAATCCTGCGAGAAACACCCACATAGTTAACCGTTGGCATTAGAATTAGCGTTCTGCCAGGCAATGTTATATGGGTTGTGATTCTTGCGCCTTTACTTCCTACGGGTTCCTTCAATACTTGGACCATTATCTCTTGGCCAGGAACAACCATATCTTGAATGCTGGGCAAAGGGATGCGGAGTTCTTGTGAATTATCATAAAACTGGAAATCAGAACGCTCAATTTGTATATCACCTGCATACAAAAATGCATTACGTTCAAGCCCTATATCAACAAAAGCAGCCTGCATGCCTGGGAGTATATTTTGCACTCTCCCATTATAGATATTACCCACCAATCTTTCGTGACCACGATGCTCAATATAGATTTCACTGGGTTGACCATTCTCAAGGAGTATAACCCTTGTCTGAAAGCGGTTGATATCCACTACAAGCTCTTTATTCATCGACTTCCTCAAAACCTTCAAAGACAACATCAGCTCTATGCACTCTTACGCTCGGTGATATATTACATACTTTAAACAATTCTTTAAGCAATAATTCAACCTGAAGGCCACCAGACGCATTCAGTAAGCCTACTATTGCAAGTTGAGCTGTTTTTTGTGCATCGTCGTCTTGGTTGCTTCTTTGAACATAATCTATACTTATAAGCTGAGGCCGAATATCTGCTTTTTTAAAACCGCTCTTTGTGCGCTTCATAACAATAATTGGGTTTTCAAGCAATGTCTTTATCCCAAGCTTAAGCGCATCAGCATTGAAGGGCTCATCAAACTGAAGCAAGACTCGGTAAGAAGCCTGCCTCAAAAGCATTGTAAGCGACTTTTGCGTATCCGTAACCCTTTTTGCGCTGTGTATATATAAACCCTCAGGCAGTGCCAAATTTAGGCGCTCCTTAAAATCTACGGGCGGGAGTTCTTCGTTTAGTTTTACATCAACCCATTCCGCGTCACTTGTATGGCCTACAGCCAAAGCAGATGCAAATGAGACCAGAGGATGTGGATTAAAACCCTGAGAATAGGTAAGCGGAAACCCTGCCCGCCGCATTGCACGCTGCATTAATCTTTGAACATCTAAATGCGAAATGAACCGCAGTTCATCGCCTTTATGAAACCGTACAATAATCCGCATGTTCTACATTAAAGCAATTGTTACAGCCACTGCGGCAATCTTTTGTCAGTGCTGCTTGAAATGCCTTTTCATACTCCTGTTTAAGATAACTGTTACTCACCAGCATATCAAGATGCCCCCAAGGCAGGGGTTCATTGATATCAATTGTTTGGTTAGCAAATTGTGAGGGTGTTAAGCCGCAGGCTTCAAATGCTTCCATCCATAACTCGAACTTAAAATGCTCAGCCCATGAATCAAATCTGCAGCCTCTGTTATAGGCTTCTAAAAGAACTCGGCCAAGCCGCCTATCGCCTCGAGAAAATGCTGCTTCCAGCAAGCTTACATTGGAATCGTGGTACTTGTATTCAACACCACGTATGCCTTTAAGCGCAGATTTTAGGAGTTGCTGTTTTCGCCTGAGTTCCTCTGGGCTATCTTGTGCTACCCACTGAAATGGGGTAAAAGGTTTTGGCACAAATGAGGAAACGCTAATAGTCAGCCTTAGTGGTTTGCTAATTGTGCGTTTTGCTCTGCTAGAATACTCCTTTGAAATACTTCTTGCGAGTTCTGCAATACCGAGGATATCATCATCAGTTTCTGTCGGTAATCCAATCATAAAATATAGCTTTATGCCTGTCCACCCTGCATCAAAAGCTTCACGCGTTACATTTAAAAGGTTTTGCTCAGTCACACCCTTGTTAATAACATCCCTAAGGCGCTGTGTGCCTGCTTCTGGCGCAAAAGTAAGGCCTGCCTTCCTCACTGCCTGCATTCGCTCAAGGTCTTCTTTAATAGATGAATCAATGCGCAGTGATGGCAAAGAAATGGACACCTTCTGGTCTTGCATAGAATCCAGCAACTCAGGCACCAACTCATGAATACAAGAATAATCGCTTGAACTCAAAGAAAATAACGATATCTCGTCATATCCCGTTTCTTTAACTAATTCGTGTGCCATTTGAATAAGCGTTTCCTTTTTTCTTTCGCGTACCGGGCGGTAAATATAGCCCGCTTGGCAGAACCTGCAGCCACGAGTGCAGCCGCGGAAGAGCTCAAGGGCTATCCGGTCATGGACTATCCCCACATTTGGAACAATCGGCTTGCCTAAATAAGGCGTGTTTTCTAAATCTTTAACAACTCTGCGCTCTATTCGCTCAGGGGCCGAAGGTTCAATTGCACTTAGCCTGTAAAAGCGGCCGCTATTGTATTCTGCTTCATAGAAGCTGGGAACATAAACGCCTTTAATTTCTGATAGCCTTAAAAGAATTTCATGCTTGGTTCTTCCTAAAACTCGCTCTTGTAAATAGGCGTCAAGCACATCTAGAAGAAGCTCCTCACCATCTCCAAGCAGAACCGCATCCATAAAGTCAGCAAGCGGTTCAGCATTACAGGCGCATGTACCGCCGCAAATAACAAGGGGGTGTCTTTCTTCCCTTTCTTTCGCTAATAATGGGATGTTTCCCAACCTAAGAATTGAAAGCACATTTGTGTAGCACAATTCATAAAGGAGCGAAAACCCAATAATATCGAATTTATCTAGCGATAGTTTGGATTCGAGCGAAAACAGCGGATGTTCGGCCTCTAAAAGGCTTCTTTCCATATCTGGCCAAGGCGCAAAAACGCGCTCACAGGCAATCTCTTCGCGCATGTTTAGTATGTTATAAAGAATTCGAGAACCAAGATGCGACATTCCGATTTCGTATACATCAGGAAAACAGAGCGCAAACTTAAGCTTCGCATCCTGTTTCAATACCATATTCCATTCTCCGCCTGTATACCGAGCTGGCTTTTCAACACCAGGAAGAATCTCGTCAAGACTTTTGTAACCCAAGAATAACCTCCAAATATGACCTTCCACTAAAACAAGTGTAGCATCATTGATAATTAGGGTCAATCTTAGCAAGCTCGACATAAATTTATTTTAATACTTTAGCAGCATACCAACAGGCACTTCTTGCCCGCTTTTTGCAATGCCTTCAAGCAACTTGACTTCATCGAGCTGGCCTATTATTCTCATCTGCTCATCCAATACGAAAAGCAAATTGTATTTCGAAGCTGACAACTGGCTTAGTGCAAGCCCACAAGGCATACTAGCACGAACTGCAGCATTTTTTATAGGCAACGCCTCTCCGCGCACAAAAGCATCTTTCCGCCTAAGCATTGAACTAAGCTTAGCCTGCGGTGCTGTTCGCAGCTCACGAATTGCTGCTGCAAAGAGGAATGCGCCCATCAATAACAAAAAAGGATTAAGTATCAAATAAAATAGCAGCATATAAAGTGCAAAGAGGAATAATCCTGCGCCAAAAAGAATCCCTAACCAAGCAGCAATGGCTGTTGCGAAGTAAGGTTTAAAAAAGCGTAGCAAAATAGTACGGAACATACGCCCGCCATCAAGGGGCAACAGGGGCAACAGGTTAAATAATGCTAAAGCGATATTAAAATACAGGAAGTATTGCAGCCGCTCCCCAACCATGGGTAGGAATATAACTGCAAGAGAAATAACCCCTGCAACTACCAAACTGCATAGCGGCCCTGCTGCAGCAATACAAAACTCAGCTTTAGAGGAAAGCGGAAGACCATCTAATCGTGCAATTCCACCAAACGGCAGGAACTCAACATTATCAACCCTATAGCCCATAGATTTTGCAACTATAGCGTGGGAGATTTCGTGCAAAATTAGAGCAAGCATAGCCTGTAATAAGCGCCATAATAACCCCAATATCGTTGCGCCTACTAATACAAGTATAACACCCGGATGCAAGCGAACTTGGGTATTGCCTAATTGAAAAAGCTTCATTTGTTCAGCTTTAGGTCAAAATAGTTCTCAGGCGGTTGAGGTTTGCCGGCATTGAGCACATAAAGACGCAAAAAACCACTAGGACCGAGGGTCCCTAGAGTATCAAGTTTGCGAATAGGCTGACCTTCCTCAACTTGAATACTAGAAAATCCATAGTATATTGTTTCAAGCTCACCATCATGCTCAAGTCGAATATAGTTACCGAGCAAGTCATCAAGACCTATAGCGCGTACACGCCCATTCGCTGCAGCAATAACCTGTGCGTTAGGCGACTCTTCCCATTCAACGTAGCCTTCTTCGTGGGCTATTTTAACATTTGAGGCATTGACAGGCACAACCATTTTTTTATCCGCTGAGAATACCTCCAATACATTTGGCAATTCCACAAACTGAAGTTTGCCTAACATCTCGTCTAAGTTCATTTCTTTGTTCAAGATGTTTTGTACGCTTAAGACCATCTGGTCAGAACCCGGGATTTCAAGGGCTCGCATAGAGAGCATAAGTGCGCACGCAAAAACACAGATGCCTATTTTTGCTATAAGAGGCCCTGGCAGCTGTCGAATTCGTTTATGTGATTTGCTAAATCTTCTTGTTTGCTTTCTATGACTTTGGTCGGGTTGGCACACGACATTGTCATCTATAATAAACGGACTTATCTCCATCTTTTGCAGATTCATATCGAGCCACCCTTCCATTTCCGAATACCACAGTATATGCAGAAAATTTCAGGATTAGGCACGATAAGGAAATAACCCTATCTTCGCAGTGGCCGCCTGAGCCATACATTTAACACTAAGCCTGCAGATAACATATTTGCCAAAAGGTTTGAACCGCCATAGCTAACAAACGGAAGCGGTATCCCTGTAACTGGCATTAAACCTATGCTCATGCCTATGTTTTCAAATACGTGCGCAAGCAGCATACCTGTTGCACCAATAACAAGACAGGTGCCAAAATGATCTTTTGCATGCGAAGCTACCCAGAGCCAGCGGAAAATCAAAACAAAATAAGCAACTATCAAAATTGTTCCGCCAACAAATCCAAAACCCTCCACAATTCCTGAGAACACAAAGTCTGTGTGCCTTTCGGGCACATATTTTAGCTGTGCTAAAGTGCCCTCTCTAAAATAACCCTTTCCAATAAGTTGGCCTGAACCAATTGCTTCCTTGCTTCTTGCTACGTGCATACCTGACCCCAGAAGATCCTCTGTTGGGTCAAGAAAAACATCAATGCGTCTTTTCTGTTCGTCAGTAAAAATATAATAATAGCTAAGCGGAAGCAAAGCAGCGCCAACAGCAATGGCACTCACAATGTATTTCCAACTAATTTTTGAAACGAAAAGAATGCAGATAAGAATAGCAATAAACACAACAGCTGTCCCAAAATCGGGCTGCATAATAACAAGAGCAAAAGGCAACCCGAAATAGAGCAACATGCTTGCAATGTCTTTAAAGCTCTTCAATGCTCCATCGCGTTCGAAAGCATCCGAAGCATGTTTGGAAAGCATAATTATCAAAGTGACCTTGAAAAGCTCGGATGGCTGAAAAGCACGCGCACCAACTGTAAACCACCCGAACACACCTCTTGTTGAACTGCGAACTAAAAGCAGCATAACAAGCAAGGCAATATTAGCAATATACACATAATTAATAATGTTGCGCAAAAGGCTGTAGTCAATAACTGCAACTATTAACAAAGCTGCTAGGCCTACTAAAAAATTAGCCGCCTGTCGCTGAACATATTCAAGACTTAGTTTTTTTAGTATATCGGCAATTCCGGACTCTTGGCCGGTAAATGGTTCAGCCATCACATTTCCGATTGTAATCAGGCCAAAACCCACAAAACCAAGAATAAGCAACACAGTTACCCATTCAATATTTTTAGCTTTTTGCCTTGCATCCCTTTCGCTTCTCACTATATTCCCCTTAGGCTTATTATAGCAGTCAATTCAAGCCGAACCAATCTTTTGCCTGCTCGTATATCAGCTGATACTTTTCGAGCGTAGCAAGCCTAACTATAGGCATATTTAGCTTTGACGATGCTGGAACGCTCTGCCCATTTAAAATGCGGTCAAGCAGCATAAGCGCATGCGCGCTTGCATCATAGTATGGTTCAAGCACAAGCGCATGTATATCATTTTTGCTAAGAAGCGAGATTGTATCCTCATTTAACCCATAACCTGCAACTGTTATGGTAATTGACTTAATTAGCCCTGCAGGTACAGGAGTTGCTGATGGTAAAGGCGTTTCTAGGCTTGCCTTTTCAGTTATTTGGGGAGTAGCTTTTGCTTCAGGCGCACCATTGCGCTTGAATAGGCTTTGTGCTAATTCTCGTGCGCGGACAGCTGTTCGCGCACCACCTGTGTCTGTGCAAAACAATCCTTTAATATCTCTGTTCCAAAGAATATACTCTGCAAGTTCATCAATTGCGGCCTGTTCTTGCACGGAATTTGATTTATAATACGCAACATTATACTGTGGGTAATAAGCAGCTATAGCTGCCGCAAAACCCTCATAAGCAAGTTCAGGTTCATTTCCATATACCAGAATCTTGCCTGCCTTACACTCACGTTCCTGCATGCGCTGCGCAATACTTAGAGCTACTTCCTCAGTATAGCCCAATAAATCAGCCTGTGGGTTAGCTGATACTCCTGGTTCGGATGCCCTATAATATGGCACAACTACAGGTATAGAAAGTTCCTTTGCACGCTTAATAGCAGCAGCGTTGGAATCATCCGGGCTCCAGATTAGAAGCCCTGCGCAGCCTTCTAAGGCCGCTTGTTCAACCATTGCTACAGAAGCAAGACCCTGGGCAGATTGAAAGAGCTTCGCTGGATAGCCAAGGTTTTCAGCAGTGCGCAAAAAGCCATGTTTCGCGAGATATAATGCTTCATCAGTTGCCTTTGGTACAATAAAACCAATAAGCGTACCTGAAACGTTAATAGACGTCTCAACCTTGGCTTCAGGCTCAGGGGTCACGTCCACAGCAGGAGTAACTGCATCAATTTCCCCTGATTTTACGCAGCCTGCAAAAAGAAGCCCACATAATAGATAAATACCTGCGTTCTTTAAGCAGGTTAAAACTCTTTTCATTTTAAAACTCATCCTATAAGTCTGCAAATTTGTTTACAGAAAATATTGCAGGAAACTTCGATATGATTCTACCTCATTACTTTTAAGCTGTCACCATTAATGCTTAAAGTTTACAGCTTGGCCAAGAAATTTTCCTGATGTTTATCAACTTCAACGCTTACCATTTAAATAATAAAACGTTTATCTCGGTCTGGTACAGCATCCAACTCCTTCTTTTTTGCTTCAAAACCAGGTTTACCTAAAAGCGCATAAGTTGCATTTTTACCTTCTTCTACCCCAGGTTGGTCGAAGGCATTAATATTCAATAGTTCGCCAGCAAAAGCTGTTGCTACTTCAAAGAAGTAAATAAGCTGACCTATTGTAAATGGGTTAATTTCAGGCATGATGATGGAGTTGTTCATGTGCCCGCTCTTTGCAAGCGCATACTCAGTAGCTGACTGTTCAGCGTGAATTAGCTCATTAAGAGAGTGACCGCCAAGGTAAGAAATATCCGGATAATCCTTAAAACTCTTGGGTATAGCAACATCCTTTCTGTAGTGTTCAACGCGAATAAAAGTTACTACTTTATCGAAGGGACCCTCTGTATACAACTGAACTTGGCTATGTTGATCTGTAGCCCCTAATGCCTTCACTGGTGTTTGGCCTTTAAAAACTTCATCTCTTTCATTATCGAAGCGTTTACCGAGAGATTCTGCCCATAGCTGCGCGTACCAATCAGCAAAATACTTTAAAGAATCTGCATATGGCATCATAACCGATATATTACAACCGCGCTTCATAGCACTTACCTGCATTAAAGCAAACATATATGCAGGATTATGCCAGATATCAGGATTATTACACAGGTTATCCATAAACGCTGCGCCCAAGAGCATTGCTTTTACATCTATGCCGCAAACAGCTGCAGGCAACAGCCCTACCGGGCACAACACACTAAAACGCCCTCCAACTCCTTCAGGAATATAAAACGTTTTAATGCCGAACTGTTTTGCGATTCTTATCAGGCTGCCCTTTTCTTCATCAGTTGTTGCTATGAGATGACGGCTTAACGCTTGTCTCCCCAACCTTTCCTCAAGCATTGATGCAATTATTAATAATTGCGCCATTGTTTCGCTTGTACTTCCTGACTTTGTTATAACATTAAACACTGTTTTTTCAATATCAATAACATCAAATAAAGCTGAAATGCGTTCAGGGTCAACATTGTCTTCTACAAAGAGTCTCGGTCCGCTCCGGCTGGAATCTGTGAGAATATTGTAATATGGGTGGTTAAGTGCATGCTGCACAGCAATTGGGCCAAGCGCACTGCCGCCTATGCCAAGCACAACAAAGTTTTCGAATTTGCTTAGCTCTTTTGCTGCAGCTAATATTTCTTCTGATATTGCATCCTGGTTATATGGCAACTCCCTCCATTTCATTAGGTGGCGTTTTTCAGCCATGCTTAATGAAGCTGATTTAATAAAGGGCGCCATAGTTTCGATTTCACTTAATGCAATTCCCTTTTCAGCAAGTGTGTCACTCATCATATGGTTAAAGTCGATTTTGATACGCATCTTTTCTTGCCATACGCTATCTTTATACATGGATATACCTCCTATTATTCTTTGTTTTCACTTTAGAGAATCGCGTACAAAAGTAAAACTTTCAAATAGTTCATCCTCATTCTTGTAAAGGTCGCTGTAAACTTCAAGAATTGCGGGGCCTTTATAACTCTTTTTTAATAATGCAGAATATAGCCTTTCAAGGTCACATTGCCCTCTCCCAGGCAAAATAGGCTGCACACAGCCCGAAGAATTCGAATAATCGCATATATGCAGGTTTACAAGCCTCTCCCCTATTGCTTCTACGTATTCAAGTGGCGAATAACCGCTGCGAACTGCTTGCTTTATATCCAAAGTAAAGCGCAAATCATCGGCTTTTGTCGCTTCCAAAAGGCGCAACCCAAATGACGGTTCATGGAAAAGGCACCAGCTTACGTTTTCCCATGCAAGAATTAGTCCGTATTCTGCTGCCATTTCACAGAGGCTTTGTACAATAGGCCCTATTCGTTGAATTTCCATGTTTCTGACGGCGCCATACATAGTAGATGGTCCATGCATGACATAACAGCTTGCCCCAAGCACCTTTCCTGCCTGCAGCACCTGCTCAAAAATACGGAATGCATCTTCTCTTTGCCTTAAATGTGGAGAAAACAGCTGCGGTTCAAACTGCGTTCCCATTGGGTGAATGCTGTATACGCGTAAATTATGCTTATTGATTCGCTCAAATAACATCTTTATGAATTCATTATGGTATTCTGAAAAAGTGTTAAGGAACACTTCGCAAATTGAAGCCCCAAACGCTGCAATGCGAGCAGGGGCATCCTCAACACTATATTTGCCAAACAGGCTTGCCGTAGATATGCCAACCTGCAATTAAACCCCTCCTGAATATTTTTAGTATAACATTCCCTTCCAGCAGAGGAAAGGTTTTTGTTCTTACTCTATTTTATAAATGTGTTATACTATGCGCATGGAAACCAAAACGCTAAACAAAGCAGCTTCCGCCGAATGGAAAACTCAACTTATTCGCCTTCCGTGGGTTCTGCTTATTCCATTTGGAATGATTGTTAAAACCTTCGTCAGTCGTCATCCAGCAATGGTCGAACGTCTATATAGCCAAGGACTTTATCCTATTTTGAACAGGGTTTTAAATAGCTTGTTTGGAATACTACCCGCTTCTTTTGCGGAACTATTGTTTTTAATACTCATGCTATCTATTCCTGCCTTATTCGTATATACCTTGATTGGGATACTTTTAAAACGCTTGCCTTGGTCGCGCTTGACCGGGTTAATTCTAACCTTTTTAATCGTAGCTGGCGTAACGTTTAATGCTTTCTATTTGCTGTGGGGTTTTAACTATTCACGGCCGCCGCTTGGTGTATTACTCGAGCTGGATGTTCGGGAGCGCCAAGCAGATGAGTTGGAACATGTTTGCTTTTCGCTTGCCCAAAAAGCTGTACAGCTTAGAGAGCTTGTTCCTGAAGATGAAAACGGCATTTTCAAACTCCCCAACAGTGCCGCTGCTTATTTTGAGCAAATTCCAAAGGCTTATGAAAACCTACGGAAATCTGTTCCTTTGTTTAGCATGCGCGCCTCAAAACCTAAGCCTGCCTTTGCCTCTAAAGGCCTTAGCTGGGCAGGCATTTCAGGTGTATATTCGCCCTTCACAGCCGAACCAAATGTAAACACCCACCAGCCTGCTTTGCTTATTCCAGCTGCAGCAGCACATGAGTGTGCACATGGGTTGGGGATTGCCCGGGAAGATGAGGCAAATTTCGTCGCTTATCTTGCCTGTATGGCATCAAACGACCCTGTGCTGATGTATTCAGGAATAATGCTTGCACTTGTTCATGCAGGAAATGAACTCTATAACGAACGGCCTGATGCATTTAAAGAGCTGTTTAAGAATATATACAGCGAAGACATGAGACGTGATGTAGCAAACTATAACTCCTATTGGAATGCGTATAAAGGCCCTGTGGAAGAAGCAGTAACTAAAGTAAATGACGGATACCTTAAATATAACCACCAAGAGAGCGGTGTTAAAAGCTACGGGGAAATGGTTGATTTACTGCTGGCTTGGGTTGAGCGAGTTGGTATCACAGGTTAAACAAAGCTACATATTGTTAGCATTTTAGCAAACGTCACTTACCCCTTTTTAGCTATGCATACACTCACCCTCAAATATCCACTCATGGAGCAGGGGACGCGGCTTCTACACAAATCAGCTTGAATTGCATAAGCTGAATATCAATATCTGTATCTATATCTGCGTATACTACTGTTTTCCCTGGCTCGAAATATGCACCTTTGTTTTGCAAGTAAAGCTCGGCGCTTGCAGTTTCAGTTTCTTCTTCGTCAAAGAAAACAATTTCAAATTCTGCATTTAGTGCAAGCGGATAAGTGTTTTCGCAAACACCATCAAGAAATGTTCCACCTGCATACTCAAAAATTCGAATATTTGAGAAAGTCAAATAGCGCATATAGTGTTCGGGTGAATGTATAACAGCACCGAGCGCATCTTTTTCAGGCTCCTGTTCATGCCAACTTTGCACGGGTTGCGAGGGTACTGGTTCAGACACTTGAGGGATAGTGGGTGTTTTGTAAGGCAAAACTACAGGCCGCTGAGAAATGCAGCCAGCAAGCATTGCTACTCCAAAACACAAGGCTAAAAGCATTGACCTCATGGTTTTTCTCCGTTTGAATGCTCCCTCAAAAGTTTTTGTTTTAAATCGTACAGAGCATCTGACAGATCGACCTTATACACATGTGGGTTTAAAAGACGCTTGTATTCATCCCACATGCTTGCAAGTTCCCTTCTTGAATATTCCTGTATTTCCTCAATTGGTGGAGGATTATAAACTTGTTCTCCACCTACAAAAATGGGTATGAGCAGTTCTCGGCATGTAAAATCAGTAAGCACCATTGACTTCCATGTTTGAACAGGGTCAAAGATACGAAGCGGTTTTTCAGGGTCAATCATTTCATGTTCAAGCATTAAAAGGTCAGCAATTGCTTTGCCGTTTTTCTTTTTATACAGCCTGTAGACCTTCTTATAGCCAGGATTGGTAATTTTCTCAGGGTTATCACTGCGCTTAATCTTTGGCACCATCACGCCGTCAATTACCTCTGCAGCAAGCTTGTACACACCACCAAGGGCTGGATGGTCATCTGAGGTTATCAGCTTTGTTCCGACTCCCCAAACATCTATTTGTGCGCCCTGCGATTTTAAATCACGTATTATAGTTTCATCCAAATCGCTTGATGCGAATATTTTCGCCTTTTCAAACCCAGCCCTATCAAGCATTTGACGCGCCTTTTTTGACAGATATGCAAGGTCGCCAGAATCCAAGCGTATACCTACAGGCTCAAACCCTTGCTCCCGCAGTTCTTTAAAAACTTTTATTGCATTAGGAATCCCGGAATGCAAAGTATCATAGGTATCTACAATTAGCATGCATGTTTTTGGGAATATTTTTGCATATGCGCGAAACGCAGTTAGTTCATCCTTAAAACTCATTACCCAACTATGGGCTTGCGTTCCTCTAACAGCAATATGAAACATTTGCCCTGTATAAACATTGCTAGTTGCAACACATCCGCCGATTATTGCAGCCCTTGCCCCATAGATACCGGCATCAGGCCCCTGTGCGCGCCTAAGACCAAATTCAAGCACATCGTCGCCGTTTGCCGCATATACAACTCTGCTAGCTTTAGTTGCGATATTTGTCTGGTGGTTAACTATGTTAAGAAGTGCTGTTTCGATTAGCTGTGCTTCCATTATGGGCGCTTTAATTCTCAATAACGGTTCAAAAGGAAACACTATTGTGCCTTCAGGCATAGAATAAAGCTCACCTGTAAAGCGCATAGAGCGTAACTTATTGAAAAACTCTTCGTCGAATAAATCAAGTGAGCGCAAATAATCTATATCCTCTTGAGCAAAATGTAGGTTATTAATATAGTTTATTACGCTTTCAAGCCCTGCCATAACAGCATATGCACTGTTTTCACGTGTTTTGCGAAAGAATAAGTCAAAGACTGCTTCGTTATTTTCCATTCCATGTTTGAAATACCCATACATCATTGTAAGCTGATAAAGATCCGTAAGCATAGTAAGATTGCGCATTAAATACCCCTTTCATAGAAACCACAACCCTTAGTGAATGCCAGACTAATTATCCTCGACATTATCTTCATCAGAAGCGCTTGCTTTAGTAGAGTCTTCAGGAGTTTCCGGTAAAGAGCCTGTTGTATTAAGTTTTTGTTTTCCAAAATCGCTATCCTCACATAGGGCTTCCGTAACCTTATCCTCTGTTGCAGCCTCAACTAAGGGTTCAGGCTCAGGCGAAGGCCAAATAACGTAGCCAAGCTTTTTTTCTTTGGATAACCTGATTAGCATAAAAACAATCAGCCCGACAAATGCAAGCGCACTGAGCAATTGGGAAACCCTAACAGTACCTTCAACTAGCCATAGGCTGTCGCCGCGCAATCCTTCAACAAACATTCTTTCGAAGCTGTATAAGGCAGCGTAGCTAAGAAAGATGTCACCATCGTGCTTTGCCCGTTTCCGTAGATAGAGCCATAAGAATACAAATATAAGTGCGCACCAAATAGACTCGTAAAAAAATGTGGCAAGGTGATAAGGGTTACTGCAGGGCATTGAGTTGAATGTATGATACCCGCCGTTCCAAGGCACATCTATTTTAACAGTTAGGGGAAACCACAACAGTTTAGGGTTAGTAACTGGTAAACCAAAAGCTTCTTGGTTGAAAAAATTGCCCCACCTGCCTATTGCCTGCGCAAGCACCAAACCGGGCGCTATTATATCCATAAGTTTTAAAACACGCAGTTTTTTCTTCTTTGCAAACACAACAAGACCCAAAACTCCACCGATAACTGCCCCATAAAATGCAAGCCCGCCTTCCCAGAGGTAAAGAATCCGAATTGGGTTCGATAAATACTGTTTTAGCTCGAAAAGCACATAATAAAGCCTAGCGCCAATAACACCGCATGGAATAATTACTAGGCATAAATCGAGTATTGTATCTTCATGCATACTTTTTCGCTTTGCTTCGCGCATTGCAAGCCAAACGGCAATTATGATGCCTGTAGCCATTAAGATACCGTACCAATAGATTTCCTTGCCGAAAATCGTAAATGCCACTCTATCAGGGTTGACCATGAAGCTTCCTCCTGTTTGTGCTTTGGATTTAAACAATTATACTGCATATAGCAGCATCATGAAAGCCTGCATTCTCCGTAAACAGGGAAGCCTTTATATGAGTTTTGGGCATAATGTGCTTCTTTTGTATCAACAACCCATATAACGGGCTACACAGGTCATTCTGATTGTTTGCAAAAAAGGAGGGTTGCTTAACCAACTTCGTTATCCTTTTAATTTGCCATCTACAATCCTGATTACCTCTGCTATAAACTCTCCAAGAACAGGAATGCTTGTTTTTGCAACTGCCCGCAGCAGATATATAATCAATGCGCCAAGCAAGCTAAACCCTACAGCAGTTCCAAGCCCGCGAAAAATTCCTAACAGAAATGCGTTTCTATATAAGCGCCGTTTATTATGCACATATTCAATATATTCAGTAAAATGTGCCTTTTCGAGGCTTTCTGCAAGCATCTCAAGCTTGCGCTCAATGCTTTTAAGCCGCTCATGCTGATCATCCATAAAACATCACCCGACAATAGTGTGCCCAAGGCATAGATTTTTGTTCGGGTTTGTATTTTTGATAAACAAACACAAAAGCATTAGCAGTTGCTGCTAATATTGATATTAAACTTCGGTCGTATGGCTGACTTTAGACAAAAGCGCTTCTACGCGGGCCGAAAGATGATCCCGCTCAGCTTCAAGAGTCTCGAGTGCGCGGATTACTTCATCCAGAAATAAATCAACTTCCTCTACATCATAACCTCGAAACACTTTCGTAAAGCGCCGCTTTACAATATCGTCTGCTTTCAAAGATGTTCTCCTGCAATATTCGTTATAATAGCCTAAAAAAAGCGCGCCGCCCGTTTGCAGCGCGCAGGAGTACCATTAACTCAGATTAAGCCTTCTTCGCCCAACTCGCCTTCACCGTTGCCGATAATATCGTAATTATTGGGCGCTACCACAAAAATCCCGCGTGAAATTTTAAATATGGTTCCGTTAAGTGCATAAACAGCACCTGCCATAAAGTCGAGTATGCGCTGGGCGCATTCAATCTCGAGCTCCTCCATATTTACTATAACGGGTTTGCGGCTCTTTAAATTATCGATGATATTCTGTGTATCTTCATAGCTGATAGGATGATACACAATCATCTTCATTTGAGTAGCCGCTGGCATACTGACTACATTATTACGCCGTTTGTCGCGTGCGCTGAAGTTTACAACGTTGTCTGTATGTTCCTCTGGGCTTTCAGCATAATAATCGTCCTGGTACTCGTCCTCCATGTTCGTTTCTTCAATACCGATGTAATCAAGAAACCTACTAAAGAGTTTTGCCATCTTGTTCCCTCCAAACGAAATTATTTCGTTGGCGCTTGGAGATAAAACATGTTTGCCACAGCTGTCTATTTATATGCCTGGCTTATCTGTAACGGGCATATATATTTGGCCCGTTTACATTCTTCTACCGAATAGCGCACTTCCAACACGTATCATGTTGGCACCTTCAAGTATTGCAGCTCTGTAATCGTTGCTCATGCCCATGGATAGATAGCGCATCGTTATGCCTTGTAGCTTCGAACACTTTTCAAACAAGCTGCGCATTGCAGTAAAGTAAGGTCTTGAATGTTCTTCACTTAGAGCCGGCGGTATGCACATAAGACCAACTACGTTTAGATGGGGCATGTCCAGTATATCATCCAGAAAAGACTCAAGCAAAAATCCATCTATACCGCCCTTTTGCTTTTCATCCCCAATATTAACTTGAACAAGTATATCTTGCTTAAGACCCTTTATGCTTGCCTGGCGTTCAAGCTCCTTAGCAAGTTGTATGCGGTCTACTGATTGTATTAAATCCGCATTACCTATAATATATTTTACTTTGTTTGTCTGCAATTGTCCAATAAAATGAATTTTGCAGCTTCTTGACTTTAGAAAATCAAGTTTTTGAATTAGTTCTTGTGCTCGGTTCTCGCCAACATCCGTAAGACCCAAGTCAAGGCCTGCTGCAATAGCTTCTGTGGATACATATTTCGTAACTGCTACTAAGGTTATTTCATCTGAACTTCTGCCTGATGAAGCACAGGCACCTTCTATTTCTTCCTTTACCCTATTAAAATTATCATAAAGGCTCATATATTCCCCCACCCCAAAACAGGCCTAAGTTTTTTTAAACCGTAATCCTGCAACAAGCAGCTGCTCTGGATTAGATGCACGAATAATTGCATCATGTTCATCCGCTGCTAGCACATCAACTTGAGTCCAGAGCATCTCGTCACCTGAAAGACGTAAAATACCAGGCTTCCCATCACGCATTTCTATTGCTTTAAGCGGAAGCTGCAGGCCTGTCGCATCCTTCATTAGTGATGCACTTACAACACGCACCCCCATAAGACTGCCCATATCTTGATGGAACTCAAGGATATTCACAATTTTTTTATCGGATACAATGGGCGCAAGTGCAGTTCCTGAAAATGGTTGGCTCGCATATCCGTCAAAAACTAAAGTATAATTCTCGTTTTCCACAACTCTTAATGCTGATGAAGTATCCGTTAAAAATGCTATATAAAAGTGGGAGGAGTCGACAAGTCGATACAATAAGCTCTCAGCCGAAGCATTACTGCCTTGTGTAATGGCAGTACCGCGCAGCACTCCGCTTATAAGGTCTGCATTAATCATGCTGAGCTTATTTGCGTTTAATGCCTGCTCAAAGCCATCAAAATAGAAGCTTACAACTCCCTCTCCGGCTGTATTTATTATATCACGCTTCCAAGTCGAAAGGTTCTTAAGCTGCTGCTCATGCTGCAGGTAAAGCTCGCTTAGCGCCTCATCAGGCTGAATATCACGAAGCACTTCCGCTCTATTAGCAAGCAGAGCCTTTAATTCCTGTTCGAGCTGCAGTATATCCTTTCCATTTCGCTCGTTCCTCACAGCACGAATTGCTTGCTGTTTTTGTTCAAGCTGAAGCGTCAGTGCATCAAGTTCTTGGTTTACAATACCTTCAATTAGCTTGGACTGATGTTCGAGAATCTGTTTCTGCACATCCAAGAGAGTCTGCATTGTTTCTTCTTGATAACCCCATTTAAAGACTTGGGCAATTTGGTCGTCATTTTGTACATTAGCGCCTTCTATTACATCAAATAGGATCCTATCATATCGCTCAGTAGTAATGCATATCTCATCACGCACAAGAACAGTATCAATCCTAAGAGCAAGCCTCATCGAGCCATCGATTAATTCGCCTTCGTTTCTATTTCGCAAAAGAAAATACCCACCTATGCCTGCAAAAAGCAAAACCAACGCAAGTAATGTAAAAAACCGTGCATGGATTTTAATTCTGGTTCTTGCCATTGAAGTTTCCCCTATTACCTTGCTTCTCCCTCAAGAGCACTATATCCAGGCTTGCTAGAACGACCGTGCTGTCTATCAACATTTTCGTTGTTTTTAGCCGTATACAATTCAAAAAGCGAATTAGCATCTAAGCCTGCATGAATACACATACTGATAAAAAAGTGAAGCACATCTATGATTTCTTCCTGCAAGGCTGCCATATTTAATGGCTTCGGGTTCTTCCACCATTTGAAATTTACTTCATCAAGCAACTCGCCAAGTTCAGCCACAATTGCAAGGACATCCTTTTGAATCCATTCCTCGCTCGAAATGCTGCTGAGCTTCCTTAAAGCAATAATATCATTATCAAGCTCTTTTTGCATAGCAAAGATTCTATCGAGTTTATCCACCCTATACCAACCTCCGAAACTATCATGATATCTCAAGCAGGGTTCTAATCTCGGGTTCTTGTTTTTCAACCCGGCCAACGCATACAGTTGAAGTATTGTTAATATCCAAAACTGTTGGAATAAGCCGCTCAATATCCTCTTGAGTTATGCTTTCAATACGCTGTATTGTTTCCTGCTCATTATAAACTCGGTTAAGCAGCAATGCGTTTTTCCCAAGTGCGCTCATATGGCTGGAAGTCCCTTCTTGCGCAAGAAGATAGCTGCCTTTAAGCTGTTCCTTGCTGCGCTTGAATTCCTCTTCCGTGATACCCTTTTTCAGCATGTCTTCCACTTCTGAACGCATAATCTTCAACACTTCAACTGCCTGGGCTTCCCCTGTACCTGCATAAATCGAAAAACTTCCAGCACTCCTATAGCACGTAGGATATGAATAAATCGCATAAGCAAGGCCACGTTCTTCTCGCACCTTTTGGAACAGCCTGGAGCTCATGCTGCCGCCGAGCACATTACTTAGAATAAAAAGCGCATATTGTTCAAGAGAATCTAAAGGCGCACCAGGCATAGCCATACAAATGTGAATCTGCTCTATATCCCTTTCAACAGGTAAAAACCTGCGGCCGCCTGGAGCCTTATTTTGCTTGAATTCTAGAGCTTGCCCGTGAGGTACACCCTGGAACTTCTCGCTTAGCAAATCCACCAAAGGCTTCTTTTCAAAATGACCTGCAGCTGAAATAACAATGCGTTCCGGAACATATTGACGTTTCATATAAGAACGCAGGCTGTCCTGGTTAAAGGAGCGCACAGTTTGCTCGGTTCCAAGTATAGGCTTTGAGAGCGGATCGCCTTCGTAGTAAAGGCTGGCAATACTCTCGTGTGCAAGATCTTCAGGGCTATCCTGAATCATAAGAATCTCTTCACATATAACGCCTTGCTCTTTTTTTATATCTTCCTGTGCTAATTTTGAATTCTGGATGATATCTGCTAATATATCAACAGCCTGTCCAACATGTTCATCAAGCACCTTTGCATAAAAACATGTGCATTCTTTTGAGGTAAAGGCGTTAATGCTGCCCCCTATACTGTCCATTTGAACAGCAATATCCTGGGCACTTCTTGTTTGGGTGCCTTTAAAAAGCATATGTTCAATAAAGTGAGATGCTCCGCCTTCACCCTCTTCTTCAAAAGCAGACCCTGTTCCAATCCATACGCCAATTGCACAAGATCGAATCTTTTCCATTGTATCCCCGAGTATCCTTATTCCGTTTGGCAGTTTCTCTTGAAAAACCATATTTAGACTTTCCTTTGCTTGTATTCGCCAAGCGCCTCACTAACAGTAACAATGCGAAGACCTAACTTATCGAAATCCTCTATGCATTCCGGCATTGCTTTGATAGCCTCTGCTGTTGGCTGTATAAGCAATATAGTACCATCAAAGGGCTTATCCAATGCACGGGATGAAATATCCGAAGCCAAACCTCTGCCCGAGAGCAAATCGGTCGTGCAAAGTACATGCGTCAACCCAAGCTTTAATGCTGCCTGCGTTGAATTCTTTATTGTTCTTGCACCTGAATAGTATAATTCGGCAAAAACACCGGAAGCCTCATAAATGCTTTTAAGGGAATGGCTTATATCTGCAAAAAGAAAATCAGCGCCCCCATCACGCATTGGTTCTTGCCCCATTGTTCCAATCTCATGCCCGCTACGAACCATTTCACGAAGCAGCTTGCTGTTTTCCTCTGCCCATTCGCCACTAACCATAAAAGTTATTCGCAGTTTGTTTTCTTCGAGAATACTCAACAACTCCGGCAAAGCGGATGCATTCCAACTCACGGCGCATTCGAAACCTACTACGCCTTTTTCTTGGCCGCGATAAACCGGGCTGTTGTATAATTCTCCAATTGCAGATTGGGCAATTGGTGTTGAAGTTGCCAAATAAAGAACCAACATCAAGGTTACAAGCAGTACATTGACAAATGCTCGGCCTTTTCCCCTATAATGCGTCATACCCTCACCTCCTTTGCTTGCTTGTTACAATATATGCTATAAGCAAAGAGGCAATGAGAGCTATATTAGATTCTGCTTTAGACCCAGCGCTTAATCAACATCAAATGTCGTTACATCACGCTATTCCTGCTCATCAGGCAAGAGGCCTTTTCGCGTAAGTGTTATTTTGCCTTGCTGATCAATTTCCAATACCCGGACCAAGACCTCATCACCTAAATTGACAACGTCTTCCACCTTTTCGATACGTTTATTAGCCAGCCTGGAGATATGCACAAGCCCATCCTTGCCAGGTGTAAGGTTAACAAAAGCTCCAAAGGGTTTAATACTGACAACCTTGCCCAGATAGACATCTCCGACTTCTATATCCTTCGTTATGCCTTCAATTATTTTTCTTGCTCTCTCTGCAGCTGCAGCATCAGGCGAAGCAATGAATACGCGCCCATCATCTTCGATGTCGATTTTCACGCCTGTATCCGCAATAATTTTATTTATTGTTTTTCCGCCTGAACCGATAACATCACGAATTTTATCAGGATGAATGCTAAATGATATTATGCGCGGTGCGTATTGGGAAAGCTCCGTTCTGGGGGCTGCAAGCGTTTCAAGCATCCTATCTAGAATAAATATTCTGCCGACACGTGCCTGTTCAAGCGCACGGGTGAGTATACCTCTGTCTATTCCTTTAATCTTTATATCCATCTGGATTGCAGTAATGCCATCTTTTGTGCCTGCCACCTTAAAATCCATATCCCCTAAGAAATCTTCAAGGCCCTGAATATCTGACAATATTGCAATATTACCTGTTGACTCGTCTTTGATAAGTCCCATTGCAATCCCTGCCACAGGTTTCTTTATTGGAACTGCAGCATCCATCAAAGCCAAAGTGCTCGCACAAATTGAAGCCTGCGAAGTGCTCCCGTTTGAGCTTATCACTTCAGAAACCAAACGCATACAGTACGGGAATTCCTCCTCACTTGGAAGCATAGGTTCAAGTGCACGTTCTGCTAAAGCACCATGCCCGACTTCCCTTCGCCCTGGGCCACGCATCATTCTGGTTTCGCCTACACTATAGGGGAGCATATTATACTGATGCATATAGCGCTTATTCTCTTCAGCTGTAAGCCCATCAAGGATCTGCGCTTCGCTTATAGTCCCCAATGTTGCTATAGTCATAACCTGAGTCTGCCCACGCGTAAAAACTGCACTTCCGTGTGTACGGCCCAAAAGCCCAACCTCGCTCCAAATTGGGCGGATTTCATCATGCTTACGGCCATCGGGTCGAATCCCTTTATTTATAATCTTGTCTCTAATAATTTCCTTATGAATGTCATAAATAATAGAATCTATTTCTTTTGCATACTCTGAGTAGTCAGTATCAAGAGCAGCAACTATTTCTTCCTTTGCTTGGAGCGTTCTAAGCTCACGTTCTTTTCTATCAAAAGTATCGAGTGACCATAAAAGCTTTTCATAAGCAACTGATGTGACCTTTTCAAGCAGCTCTTTTTCATGGATATTAGGCGCAAGCTCAAGTTGGGGTTTGCCTATTTTGGCTGCAATGTCTTCAATAAAAGATACGATTTCTTTAATATGCTCATGTGCAAAAAGTATACCATTAAGCATTTCATCTTCAGAGACTTCCTGCGCCCCTGCTTCTACCATCATGATTGCATCTTTTGTGCCAGCAACTGTGAGCGCAAGCTTGCTCTCTTCACGTTGCTTTTGATCAGGGTTAAGAATGTATTCACCATTTACCATCCCGACGCTTACGGAGCCTGTAGGGCCCATAAACGGAGCTTCGCTGATAGAAAGTGCAATGGATGACCCAATCATCCCCAATATATCAGGTTGAATATCCTGCTCAACAGATAATACAGTAGCTATTACCTGGATATCCCTATGGAACCCTTCAGGGAACAGCGGGCGCAACGGCCTATCAATGAGGCGGGATGAAAGTATAGCTTTTTCTGTAGGACGCCCCTCTCGTTTAATAAATCCACCGGGTATTTTCCCGACCGCATATAGCTTTTCTTCAAAATCAACACTTAACGGAAGGAAATCCACACCTTCCCTTTCAGATTTTGCTACTGTAGCGCAGACAAGAACTGCAGTATCGCCGCAGCGTACAAGGCATGAACCACTTGCCTGTTCTGCATATTTTCCTGTTTCGACCGTGAGTCTTCTGCCTCCCAAGTCCATTTCAAATTTGTTTTGCACGTGAACATGCTCCTTTTTCTTCTTCTTACATTTTGTTTCCAGATTAGTATAGCATGATAGCTCAACCCATACCACAAGATTATGATATCCAGAATAAAACAAAAGCGGGGGTTTTGCCCCCGCTGCTGCTATAAAGTTTATTTTCTCAAGTTGAGGCTTGCAATTATGGCACGATATCGCTCAATATCCTTATCTTTGAGATAATTAAGCAAACCCCTGCGCTGGCCGACCATTTTTAACAGCCCGCGGCGCGAATGATGGTCCTTTTTGTGCAGCTTCAAATGCTCGTTAAGATGATTTATACGAGATGTCAGCAGCGCTATTTGCACCTCGGGCGACCCTGTATCTCCCTCGTGCAGCTTGTATTGCTCAATTATTTCGAGCTTATCGGTCTTTTCCATTATATCCTCCTGTTATTACATATCCCCTCCAGCAGGGTAAAGCGTTGGAGATTCGCTAAACTATGCTAGGGTTCCTGCCTTATGCTTAATAGTTTAGCATAGTGAAGCATGGATGTAAATAAAGGTTTTGGTTATAACTATGCGCTAAAGGCGCTTCCTCCATACATAATGCGGGGTTTGCATAATGACAACCGGGTATTTATGTTACTCGAAACTACTTTGTTCAAGTTCTGCCCCATGGCAATTTGAGCCTTCAAGCAGCTTTGAGGCTAAAGAATATGCGCTCTTTGGCACATAGAGCTCTACTCCAAACAGCACAGGGCTGCCGTATAAAGTGCCTGCTCCAGGATATTTAACAACAAAAGGAATGCCTGCATTTTCTAGAATACCACAAATCAGGCCTGCCTGAGCGTCACTTTTCGCAGTGCACAAGAGCTTTTCTTGTTTAGACGATTCCATCTTCATGCCCCCTTTCAAGGTAGTTTGCCAACAATATGTTGAAGCAAGGCGCAAAATATTTCACTCTGCTAAGTATTAGAACGCGACGGTTTACAATCCCTTTCTGCACGGGTTTTCTGGTTCATTGCTCTTTTTGGCAAGCCTGATGCAATTAAAGTATAGTATATCAAAATGTCCAACGCTATACCTGCACTTGTTGCATATTTTAGGCTCCAATTGAAGTAGTTTAATAAATATGAAAAAGAATAAACAGGAGCTATCCCTAACAGGCTTGCCGCAGGGCAACAAAACGCGGTATAATGCCTATACTGATTAAGCTTAGACATATGAAAGGGAGGGGTTTACCTTGATAAGAGTAATCTTCGGCGAAAAGGGTGCAGGTAATTCAAAACGAATAATCCGCTTAGCTAATGAAACCATCAATGAAGCTAAAGGCAGCATTGTCTACATTGACTGTAATGACCAGTATATGTACGAGATCAAACGCAACATCCGGTTTATAAATGTTTCGAGTTTTGACATTGACGGCCCAAAAATGTTCTACGGGTTTTTATGCGGTATAGCAGCGCAGGATTACGATTTGGAACACCTATTCATCGATGGTTTTTTAAAGATTGTGCGCCATGACCTACATACGCTTGAAGGCCTGTTCAAACACCTTGAAGACTTCGCCGAAGGCTGCAAGCTAACAATAACACTCAGCATAAGCGGCAACCCAGATGATATGCCGGAATTTCTAAAAAAACACATACTGTAATTTGAAAAACCTTAACTACAAGATGCGACCTCAAGTTGTTATAGCAAGGAGACTCCATGCAGTATCTTAGTACACGCGGAGGCGCGCCTGTTTCTGCAGCTCAAGCTATAGTGGAAGGTATTTGCCCTTTAGGCGGCCTATATGTACCTGAGCTATTTCCGCAAATCTCCATTTCTGAATTATTGGAGCATTCCGGGGACTATCTTTCTATTGCGCACAAAATACTTGCCCCATACCTTGATACAACAGAAAGCAAACTTCACAAAATGCTTGCTTCTGCCTATGGGAGAAGTTTCGATACAAAGCTTATAACCCCTTTAGTTCACTTAGACAAAGCCGAAAGCATACTCGAGCTTTGGCATGGGCCAACACTTGCTTTTAAAGATATTGCCTTACAGCTGCTGCCTCACTTAATGCGCGATTCAATTGTGCAAATAAAAGAAGATAAGCAAATATATATCTTGGTTGCAACTTCAGGAGATACTGGCAAAGCTGCGCTTTCCGGCTTTAAAGATGTGGAAGGAACAAAGATTCAGGTTTTTTACCCTCATGGAGGAGTAAGCCGTGCTCAGTGGCTGCAGATGGTAACTCAAGACGGAAGCAATGTAGCAGTCTGCGGTATAAATGGCAGCTTTGACGATGCACAAACTGCAATAAAACAGGTTTTTGCTGATGGCATTATTCGCAACAAGGCAAAACAACTTGGATATCGTCTCTCTTCCGCTAATTCAATCAACTTTGGCCGTCTGCTGCCTCAGATAGTGTACTATTTCTTTTCATATATTGAGCTTTGCAAAACTGGGCGTATTGCTTACAAGGAACCCGTCAACTTCTGCGTTCCAACAGGAAATTTCGGGGATATTCTTGCAGGTTATTATTCAATGCGTATGGGGTTGCCCGTAAATAAATTAATTTGCGCCTCAAACCGCAACAATGTCTTAACTGATTTCTTTAATAGCGGTATATATAACGCTAAGCGACCGTTTTATAAAAACATGTCCTGCTCAATTGATATACTTATTTCTTCCAACCTTGAGCGTCTGCTGTTTGAAGCTTTAAACAGAGATGAAACGCGTGTATCCGCTTTAATGCATTCGTTGAAGCAATCAGGAGGATATTTTCTGGAGAACGGTTTGCCTGACTACATTAGCCGTTTGTTCCATGCTGATTGGTGTAGTGAAGAAGATACGCTTTCAACTATTTATTCCTCCTTTAATGAACATGGCTATCTTATGGACCCTCACACAGCTGTTGCCCAAACAGTGCTTGAAAGATATTTAAGCAAAGAATCCGACCCCTTTCATACTATCCTGCTTTCAACTGCCAACCCTTTCAAGTTTGCATCTGAGGTACTTAAGGCTTTTGAAGCTCCGTCTAACGATGATTTTAAAAATGCCTTGCGCTTATCAGCGCTTTCAGGTTTACCCATCCCAAGTTCAATTTTAGAGCTTGAGAATAAGCAGGTCTTGCACAGCAATGTTTGTGAAATACACGAAATCCCCAGGCAGGTACTCGATATTTTATAGTAATGGTGGTGTTTAACTAATGAAACTTGCCTTATGCCAGCTTCGCGTAACCGAGAATAAAGCTGATAATCTCCGCCGCTGCCGAAAAATGCTTTATACGGCAGCAGACAAAGGTGCCGAAATGGCTTTGCTCCCAGAAATGTTCACAATAGCCTATGTAACTGCATTATTTTCCTCTGCAGCCGAAGCCTGCCCTGAGGGTGAAACAGGGACAATGCTGCAAGAGATTGCAAAAGAAACTGGAATGTTTATAATTGGCGGATCAATTCCTGAAGTTGAAAATGGAGCAATCTTTAATACCAGTATGTCATTTTCATCTGATGGCGCATTCGCCGGCAAATACAGAAAGGCGCATTTATTTGATATTGATGTGCCTGGTACATTTCGATTTATGGAGTCTGAGGTCATTTCCCGCGGTGATAATTTCCCCCTAGTGCTGCATAATGCACCTTTAAAAACCGGAGTCATGATTTGCTTTGATATACGCTTTCCTGAATGGTCGCGCCTGCTTATGGAACAAAGTGTAGACTTAATTGCGCTACCTGCTGCATTTGCACGCACAACAGGGCCGCGGCACTGGGAATTACTTATGCGTGCACGTGCGCTTGATAACCAGGTCTTTGTTGCTGCAGTTTCCCCTGCACAATCCCCAAATGCGTATGGCCACTCGCTTGTAGCAACCCCTGATGGCACCGTTCTGCATGATTGTATGGAGGATGAAGGCTGTGCAATAGTAGAGCTCGAGTATGCATTGCTTGAGCAAATGCGCAATAGTATCCCAGTACGTGCTAATAGAAGAAAAGACTTGTATTAGCCGCACTCGCATATTGAATATTCCTAAAAGCGAAGTTTCTTAAAGGAGCATTGTATGCAGTTTATTTGTTACCCCAAATGCACAACATGCCAGCGTGCAAAAAGATGGCTGGATGATAATGCACTGCCCTATACATCACGAGATATTAAGCAGCTCAATCCCTCTTTCGAAGAACATAAAACTTGGTTTCATAAGAGCAGACTCCCGCTAAAAAGGTTCTTCAACACAAGCGGATTAAAATACAAAGAATTGGCGCTTAAGGATAAGCTAATAAGTATGACTGAGCAGGAACAGCTCGAATTGCTCGCAAAGGATGGTATGCTTGTAAAGCGACCGCTCTTAGTTGGCGAAGATTTTGTTTTAATAGGTTTTAGACTTACCGAATGGGAGGAAACCTTGCTTAACCGCAAAGTTTCAAACTAAGCGAAGGTAGTATTTCGGACATCTTGATAGAGCGTTTTTATACGAAGCGTATGCCTCAGCCATCATTTAATGCTTAGTTTTCAATAAGGAGTACTTATGCGAGCAGCCATTCAAACGATTACACTTAGCGCACCGTGGGTTCGCTCCCTCAAGGAAAAACGCAGCATCGTTAAGAGCCTTGTCGCAAAACTTAAGAACAGCTTCAACATATCAGCTGCTGAAGTTGAAGCCCAAGATGTACACATTACAATCGTGCTTGGCATAGCAATAATAGCATTAAGTAAAGCGCAGGCTGAGAGCACATTGGACAATATCCTCAATTTTGTGGAAATCAACACAGATGCAGAACTTCTATCCTTTGAAAGAGAGTTCTTTTAGCAAAAAACCATTCTTATAGCTTTATATTTTAAGGGCTGAGTATTGTGGAAAACTCAGCCCCCTTTTTTTACTGCATTTTTACCAACATGCGAAAAGCTAAACGCCAGCCTTGTTTTCACGGAGTTGTTCAAGCTCAGTGCAATTATGCTGCACTATATGCCCTTTTAGAGGCAGAATCCGCTCATGGATATAGTCGATAATCCATTCGGGTTGTGGGAAAAATGCGTTTTCAAGCTCATGCGCTGGGGTAATCCAGTTTTTTGCCCCCACAACAATGGGAGGTGCGTCAAGGCTATCAAAACATAGCTCAGTTATGGTGCTTGCAAGTTGTCTCATAAATGAGTTGCGCTCACATGCATCCCCTGTTACTACTATACGCCCTGTTTTACGCACGCTTTCTATTACTTTTTCATAATTGAACGGTACTAAAGTGCGCGCATCAATAACTTCTGCAAAGACACCGTAGTTATTCTCAAGTATTTCAGCTGCTTTAAGCGCTCTATAAAGAGTTGCACCAATTGAAAGGATGGTTATATCTGAGCCCTGCCGCTTAATATCCGGCTCACCAAAGGGGATTTCATATTCAGCTTCAGGTACTCCACCTTCATGGAACAATTCACCAATATCATAAATGCGCTGGCTCTCAAGGAAAATAACAGGGTCAGTTCCATTAAGCGCTTTTTGCATTAAGCCCTTGGCATCATAAGGCGTAGCAGGATATACGACCTTAAGCCCTGGGATATGTGCAACAAGGCTTGACCAGTCCTGGCTGTGCTGAGCACCATATTTTGAGCCGACACTCATGCGCAACACCACCGGCATCTTTAGCAACCCAGCGCTCATTGCCTGCCATTTGCTAAGCTGATTAAAAACTTCGTCTCCTGCACGCCCTAAAAAATCACAGTACATAAGTTCAGCAACAACCCTGCCTCCGCTCATTGCATATCCAACTGCTGCACCAACGATTGCAGCCTCGGCAATTGGTGTATTAAACAACCTATGATATGGTATAGCTTCTGTCATTCCTCGATAAACAGCAAACGCCCCGCCCCAATCTCGTACATCTTCTCCAAATGCTACAAAAGTAGGGTCTTCATAAAACTTATTGATTATTGGTTCAGCTATTGCATCACGAAGCTGGTACATGCGCGCCTTTGGAACAGGTCTGCCATTTTCATCAAGCCCAAAACGGGCTTTTTTAGATATCTGTTGTATTCGGGGGCACTCTTCTTTTGGGCACAATACATCGGGAGCCCTATTAGACTCCATACTCGGAATATGTTCATTTGAAAACATATGTTCAGCGATAAAATTCTGCTGTGTTTGGAAAATGTCCACTGTTGGCGATATGCTATCGTTAATGCTGAGTTTGAGGTTTCGTGAAGTATCTTCTTTTACACAAGCCCATATCTTTTCAAGCTCTGCGTGTGCACATATGCCTGCTTCAACCAGCTGGTTTCCAAAAGTTCGAATAGAATCAGCTTCTGCCCATGCTTCTATTTCCTCTTTAGTTCTGTAGGTTGAAGAGTCGGAGGGTGAATGGCCGGAAACTCGGTAGGTTACAATATCCAAGAGCACAGGACCATCTTTTTTAGCTAAAGGCAGTTTGCGTGAATATGCATCAATTACAGCTAATGGGTTATATCCATCTATTCGCTCTGCATGAAGTTGGGTAGGGCATATAGCTGCAGCCATGCGTGCCACAACATCAAAGCCCATTGTTTCGCCCATAGTCTGGCCGCCCATTCCATAGAAATTATTGTTTATATGGTACAGCAGTGGCATCCCGCCGCCATGATCTTCCCAGAGTGTCTTATACTGCGCCATTGCAGCGAGCATTAAGCCTTCCCAAACAGGACCGCATGCAGTTGAAGCATCGCCTATGCTGCAGATTACGACACCAGGCTTTTTGTTAATTAGCTTATATAGCGCACTTCCAACTGAAATACTTCCACTTCCGCCAACAATAGCATTATTTGGATATATGCCAAACGGAGTAAAGAATGCATGCATAGAACCGCCCATTCCCTTGTTAAAACCATTCTCGCGGGCAAAGATCTCACACATAGTTCCGTAGAGCAAAAAATCGCGTGCCATTTCTTTTACTGGTTTTTTGTTGTTTATTACGCGAAGCAGTTTCCCATCAAAATAGCTTTCCATAATGGAAATCAGCTTTTCTTCTTCAATAGTTTCAATAGTTCGAAGACCTTTTGCAAGAATCTCGCCATGGCTTCTGTGAGACCCAAAAGTATAATCATCAAGAGTAAGATGGTAAGCACCGCCCACATATGCTGCTTCCTGCCCTATTCCTAAGTGAGCGGGCCCTGGGTGATTATACTCTATACCGTCATACTCATTTCTCGTCTTTATGCTGTTAAGCATTGTTTCAAACTCACGTATATAGCACATGTCTCGATAAATGTGCAAAAATTCAGTCTTTGAAAAATTGCTTATTTCGTCCTTAACGCTCTTTTGGTATGTGTTCACATGAATATCCGAGAATTTTAACACATCTGCTTTGCGCACTTCATTTGGCGATATAAATAAGGTTTTAGTCATTATTGGCTCCTTAAAAGAATTCCAAGTATTTCAGGATGATACATTACAACACGAATTCAATGCCTTGCTATTTATACTGAAACACAGCTTCTCGCAATATTTCGCTAACTGTGGGGTGCGGGAATACTATTTCTTTTATATCATCAAGAGGAAGCTCAAGCTCAATAAAAGTACATGCAGCTACTATAAATTCAGAAGAGTAGTTTCCAAGTGCCTGAGCGCCTAAAAGTATGTTTCTCTTTTTATCAATAACAAGCTTACATATTCCATTTCCGCCCTCGTTTTCTGCCAAATAGCGGCCAGAAAAACGCATAGGGATTGAAACAACTGCAGTTTCAAGGCCTTTATTTCGCGCTGATACTTCTGTTTCGCCAACACTTGAAAGCTCAGGGTTAGTATAAAGTACGGATGGTATTGCTATGTAGCGCATTCTATCGCGCTTGTTGAGCATGTTGTTTACAGCAACCTCCGCTTCTCTGTAAGCAGTATGCGCAAGCATTGCTTTTTCGTTAACGTCTCCGGCCGCATATACCTCAGGAATGTTTGTTTTCATATATTCGTCTGTTACTATTGCCCCGTCTTTTACGAGTACATTTATTGTATCAAGACCAATATTTTTAATATTCGCTTTTCGGCCAATTGAAAGCAGCACACGCTCAGAGGCAATAAATTCTTCATTTTCACCACTTACACACATCACTCCATCTCCAGAAATTGTTTTCGCCTTTGTATTGAGCTTAAACTCTATGCCCTTTTTTTCATAACCTTTCTGCAAAATGCTAATTAGATCTGCATCATTTTCGCCGGCAATATGATCAAGAAGCTCTACAACTGTAACCTTAGTGCCTATTGCATTATAATATGAAGCTATTTCAAGCCCAATAATGCCCCCGCCTATTACAGTAAGCGATGCCGGCTTTTCTTTTAGGTTAAGAACCTCACGACTCGTTACTACAAACCCAGATTCGAGCCCTTCTCTTAACCCAGGTATTGGCGGTATAGCTGCGCTTGAGCCAGTCGCTATCAATAGCTTTTTTGAAAAATATAACTCGCTGCCAACGCGCACAGCATAGCCGTCTTGCGACCTCCCTTCAATAACACCTCTGCCCTCAACTACAGTTACACCAGAGGTTTTCAAAGCGGAGCGCACACCGGTTACCAAGGTTTTAACAACCTTGTTCTTCCTTGCAATTATTTTGGAGTGGTCAATAGAAAGCTCGCCTGCGTGTATTCCGTATTTATCTGCGTATAAGGCGCTTTCGAAAAGTTTTGCAGAGTAAAGAAGTGTTTTTGTAGGTATACAACCTTCATTTAAACATACCCCTCCGAGATTTCGCTCTTCAATGCAAAGAACAGTTAAACCTGCATTTGCTGCGCGTTCACTCGCAATATATCCGGCTGGACCTCCACCTAATACTATCAAGTCGTAGGGCATAAGCTATCCTCCCGCTAATATGAAAAATGGTTTGCGATAATTTAACCTGCAATTAAGCTTGCAAAGTTTTCAAGAGCAGATGTAAGTTCGACAATGAATCTCGCAGCAGGCGCACCGTCAACAGCTCTGTGGTCATAAGTTAGGGAAATTGCCATTGCAGGATAGGCCTTAATTACACCATCAACAGTACGAATACGTTCAATAATTGAACCTATTCCAAGTATGGCTGTCTGTGGGGGGTTAATAACCGGTGTAAACCCTTCAACGCCAAACGCCCCTAAATTTGATACAGTAAATGTAGCGCCGGAAAGCAAATCAGGGTTTATAGAGCCTTGCTGCGCAGCATTAGTAAGCAGTTTCGTTTCAGCTGCAATTTCCCCAAGGCTTTTGTGCTCTGCTGAAACAACGGTAGGCACAAGAAGGCCTCGCGGCGTATCAACAGCAAACCCTATGTTGCATGAGGTGAATCTCCTAATTTTATCATCAAGAAAATGAGCATTAATATCCGGGTGGTGCAGGAGAACCCGAGAACAAGCAAAAAGAAGCATATCATTTAATGTAATGTTAGGGAGCGCAAAATGTTCCGGCGCCTGCTTAAACTCGTTTCGAAGATTTAAGAGCGCTGTTGCATCAAAGGTACTATGATGTGTTAGCTGCGCAAGATTATTTAGGCTATATTGCATATTGCGCGCAATTACTTTTCGAAGATTTGTAAGTTTAATATCTTCATATGCAGCAGAAGGAGAAAAGCTTTTAGCCTCAATAGAAACATCAGATACTTCCCTTGCTGTTAAAGCGCCATGCTCTACCCTCATTAAATCTGCTGTGCTAAACCGCCCCCCTATGCCGGTTCCCTGCTGTTTAGACAATTGCTCACTAAGCACATTATCTACAAGAACTGCCTGGGTTGCGCGTGCTCCAGCAGCAGCAAGTGCTGTGATATCGCGTTCAATAATTCGGCCGTTTGGTCCGGTTGGCTGAGCCGAAAAAACATCAACACCAAGTTTTCGGGCAGTTGACCGGGCTCGTTGAGATATAGCTTTATCCTGTTTATTATTAGCAAAATTGCTTTCTGAAGCTACTGTCGCAATTTCTGCAATTTTTGGGGATACGTTTTCTGCTTTATGCTCAGTGACTTGTATAAATTCAGAATAATCTTCTCCTGAAACTCCAATTACTGCGACATTAGCCAACACTGGGACATCATCATCAACACCATAGAATATTGCCAAAAGCGTACCAGAGGCTTTTGCTTCTTCTTCAAACGTGGCCTTATCGGTTTCGTAAGTAAAAAGCAAATCTCCTTCATTAACAATATCGCCTACCTGTTTATGCCATTGTGATATTAAACAAGTCTCAACAGATTGGCCTTGGCGGGGCATCAATACTGGTATTGCCACACTGCATCCCTCCTCTTTAAGGTGGTGTTACATTTCTTGTTAGGTTGCTACTGTTTAGTGATATCTTATACCATCACGATAGACATATTATATCAGCGCATTATTTCAACGTCAAGTATTCAACAATAGGCGTTTCTTTCTAATATGCTTATCTTTGCAACTATCATGTGTAATAAATCCAATTTTCAAGCCGAAGTTATGCAGCAGAATGCGCGTTTATTTCGCAACCCAGCCTCAAGCCAATATGGTAAGGGGCTGTAGCAGTAACAAGCTACGGCTCCTTTTTCATTTTAGAGAATGCGC
>CAYWTY010000004.1:0-52538 GCA_964461335.1 uncultured Oscillospiraceae bacterium | reverse complement strand
AAGCGTTATGCTTCTCTATTTTTCTCCCTTACCCCAATCTTTAGTGTAGAGCCCTAAAAAGAGCGGCAAAAGCCGCTCTTTTTTGTTTTGAGTTTTTCTAAAACATTGTGTTGACAGCATTGATACACTGTGTTAATGTGTAAAAGAATAATTCCTACTGCATTACTTGGAATTAAGAAAGGGTTTATGCTTTGAAGCTCTCAACTCGGGGTAGATATGGAATAAAGGCAATGGTTGATTTGGCTGTAAAGTATGGAAACGGGCCGATTAGTGCGTCTTCACTTGCCGGAATGCAGGGCATTTCGCTTCCGTATTTAGAGCAGCTAATAGCCTCATTACGACGGGCAAAGCTCATCGAATCTGTACGAGGTGTACAAGGAGGCTATACGCTTGCACGAGAGCCTTCATCTATAACAGTAGGTGAGGTTTTAAGGGCTTTAGAGGGAAGTACGACACTTGTTGACTGCGTTGGGTATGAGAAATCCAGTTGTGGGAATGCCTGTACCTGTTCTGCCCGGCCGCTTTGGCTTAGGCTGCAAAACCGTATAAATACTGTGCTGAATGAAACCACAATAAAAGATATGGCTGATGATTACATTAAGCAAAAGAGGCGGAATAATGATGAAAAGAATATATCTTGATAATGCTGCAACAACTGCAGTTAGGCAGGAAGTAGTCGATGCAATGTTGCCTTATTATACTGAATATTTTGGCAACCCTTCAAGTCTTCATTCTTTTGCGCGCGAAGCGCGAACAGGGCTTGATAATGCGCGCGCTCAAGTCGCTAAAGCATTAAATGCGCTTCCTGAAGAAATAATCTTTACAGGGAGCGGTACAGAAAGTGATAATACGGTGCTAAGAGGAGTTGCCACTCGGTATGCAAAAAAGGGCAAGCATATAATCACAACAGCGGTTGAACACCACGCAATTCTACATACGACTGAAATGCTAACCAAGGATTTTGGCTGTGAGGTCACATATTTGCCTGTTGATGAGTTCGGCATGGTAAGTGCCCAGCAGGTTGAGGATGCCATACGTGACGACACCATATTAGTGAGCATAATGTTTGCCAATAATGAAGTAGGCACAATTATGCCTATTTCTCAAATAGGAGCTATATGCAGAGAACGAGACGTTCTTTTCCACACCGATGCTGTGCAGGCAGTTGGGCATTTACCGATTGATGTACAGGCACTAAATATTGACTTTCTTTCGCTCTCTGCCCACAAATTCCACGGACCAAAGGGAGTAGGGGTGCTTTATGTTCGCAAGGGTCTGCGGCTTCCATCTTTTATTCAAGGCGGCGCCCAAGAAAGAACCCGAAGAGCAGGAACCGAAAATGTGCCCGGAATTGTAGGCCTTGGGAAAGCGATAGAACTTGCCACTACAGATTTAGAAAAGACAAATGCGAGTATAACACATTTGCGTGATAGGCTGATTGAAGGTATTAAAGCAAGTATTCCGCATGTCAAGCTCAACGGGCACCCTTCTAAACGGCTCCCTAATAATGTGAACTTCAGCATCCAATATATTGAGGGTGAAGGGATGCTGCTATTGTTGGATATGCACGGTATTGCGGCATCGAGCGGGTCGGCATGTACTTCAGGTTCGCTCGATCCTTCCCATGTATTGCTTGCAATGGGGCTTACGCACGAAATAGCACACGGCTCACTGCGCCTTACCCTTTCTGATGAAACAACTGATGAGGATGTGGATTATGTGCTTGAAGTGTTGCCAAAGGTAGTGGAACGCTTGCGTGCCATTTCCCCATTATATACATCAAAACTTTGAGGTGATTAATATGTATACAGAAAGAGTTCTGGACCATTTCCAAAACCCACGCAATGTGGGCGAAATGCATAACCCTAGCGGGGTTGGTACTGTTGGCAATGCAAAATGCGGCGATATTATGCAAATGTTTATCAAGGTGAATGAAGCTGAAGTAATCGAGGATATTAGCTTTAAAACATTTGGCTGCGGTGCTGCAATTGCAACATCTTCAATGGCAACCGAAATGATTAAGGGCAAAACCATTGAAGAGGCGCTTAACCTTACAAATGCGGCTGTTGTGGAAGCTTTGGAGGGTCTCCCTCCGCAAAAAATCCACTGCTCAGTGCTGGCAGAAGAGGCAGTCAAAGCCGCAATAGAAGATTATCGCAAAAAGAAGAGCGCAAATTAAATTTTGTGCAGTCAATATATAACCATAAGCCTTTACATTTAATGCGAAGGCTTATTTTTCTTTAAAAATGGTGCAATTATACACTACTGGTTACTATAGGTGTTAGTTACATCAATTTCTTTCATACTAAATCAAATGTAATGACATACTAAATTCATACGGCTTTGTGCGTTGCACCGGCCTTTACATAGAGTCCAATCCGTCGGAAAGGAGTGAACTGTATGCGGACACTGGCACTAGGCCTAGGAGTTGGCATCGTTGCTGGTATGGCGATGGCAACGGCTGCAATTAACACTATGTATCCCGATCTTCCCAAGCGTATGCTGCGAGATGGCAAACGCGCCGTTCGTTGCACAAGGCGTGCGATAAATAATATAATCGGGTAGTGTGCAGCATAAACGGCCTGCTTTTAGCAGGCCGTTTCTCGTTTGAAATAATGCAAAATTTAAGGTATAATAAGACATTCCGATACAGGGGGTAAAGCTATGGGTGAGAACACAAGCGGAACAATGAAGTTCCAGCTGCCAAAAGATAGAAATGCTGCTCATGAGATTATTATGGCGGTGTTTTCAGCTATGAAAGAAAAAGGATATGACCCGGTAAACCAAATTGTGGGCTACCTTTTGTCAGGCGACCCAACATACATTACAAGCTATAATAATGCCCGCTATCTTATCCGCCGGTTGGACAGAGATGAATTAGTCGAAGAACTCGTACGGTTCTATGTAGAGAGTAATGCTTCGGTGGAAGAATAAAGCTTGAATACAATTCTTCTTGGAGAAACGGGAATAAAAGTGTCCCGCCTATGTTTTGGAACGCTTACAATGGGGCCTCTGCAAAGAAATATGCCATTAAATCGCGGAGTAGCTCTACTGGAGTTAGCGTTTTCTTTTGGCTTAAACTTTGTTGATACCGCAGAACTGTACGGCACATATCCTTATATTAAGGAGGCGCTGAAGCTGAAGAGCGATTTGGTTGTTTGCACCAAATCTTACTCTTATGATAAAAAGTCAGCAGAGGCAAGCTTTAAAAAAGCAGTCTCAGGTATAGGGCGTGAATATATTGATATCTTTCTGCTTCATGAGCAAGAAAGCGAACATACATTACGTGGCCATTGGGAGGCAGTAGAGTATTTTCTTGAAAAAAGACGGCAAGGCTATATTGGGGCAATTGGGGTTTCCACGCACTATATTGCGGCAATGCTGAGCGCTTTGCATCGCCCTGAGCTTCAGATATTATTTCCGTTGATTAATAAAACAGGAATAGGGATTGCAGACGGAACCTCTGAAGCAATGCTTGAGGCAATAAGGTGCGCACATGCAAAGGGAAAGGGTATTCTGGCGATGAAGGCACTTGGGGGCGGACATCTTCTTCAAATGCGAAATGAAGCTTTACGCTTTATTATGGCTGAAAAAAGCATCCATTCAATAGCCATTGGGATGCAAACTGAAGAAGAAGTGCGCTATAATTGTGCGCTCTTTTCAGATATAATACCTTCTAAAGAGCTGGAGCTTGCCCTAAATAACCAACAGCGCAAGCTTATGATACACGACTGGTGCGAGGGTTGCGGTGCTTGTGTCAAACGCTGCAAAAATAAAGCTTTATCGCTTGTTGGCGGGAAAGCTGCGGTTGATACAACGCTATGTGTGCTTTGCGGCTATTGCGCTTCGGTTTGCCCACAATTCTGTATAAAGGTAATATAAATTATGCAACGAGTATTAGCATTGGATGTTGGTGATAAAAGAATAGGGATTGCAGTTAGTGACCCTTTGGGTTATACTGCGCAAGGGCTTGAGGTTTATAGCAGGCAAGGCAATATAGAGCAAGACATAAAGCACATCGTATCCTTAGCCGAAAAATACAAGCCTGTGGTTCTGCTATTCGGTATGCCACGGAATATGGATGGCAGTTACGGCTTCCAAAGCCAGAAGGTTCGGCAGTTGGCAGAGGCAATTTTGGAAGTTTGGGATGGAGAGCATGTGTTTTATGATGAGCGCCTCTCAAGCGTTGTAGCTGAGCGTGTTCTGCTTGAGGCGGATATGAGACGCGATAAGCGAAAGCAAGTAAGAGACAAGCTGGCAGCAACAGTGATTTTGCAGGGCTATCTTGAATCATTAAGTCATAAGCACAACCAGCAAGAAGGAGGCTCCTAATGGAGGATAACCCCAACAGGGCTAAAGAGCAGCCGAATGAAATAGTATTGCTTGATGAAAGCGGCAAAGAGGTCTGTTTTGACCATTTATTGACCTTTTTCCATGAACATGAAAAGTATATTGCATTGCTGCCGCTTGATGAAGTTCAAAATGTAGCTGAAGATGAAGTTGTTTTGCTTCATGTTATAACAAAACATGGTGAAGATGTGTACGAAACAATTGAAAACGAAGTGCTTCTTGATGAAGTGTTTTCGACATTTCTCGAATTATTTGAAGAAATAATCGAAGAGGAGGACTAGTTGCATCAGATAATCGGCATAGAGAATCAATCAATTGCTCAAGATGCGGGCATTCATGTTGGTGATAAGCTAGTTGCAATAAATGGTGAGCAAGTAGTTGATATTGTCGATTATGAATATCTTTGTGCCGAAAACAATCTCTTAATTAAACTTATTAGCCCCAATTCGGAAATCTATGAAATTAGAATAAGAAAAGATACATATGAACCCTTGGGCTTACGTTTTAAAACAGAGCTAATGAGTAAGGTCCGCACATGCAAGAATCACTGCATCTTCTGTTTTGTAGACCAAATGCCGTCGGGTTGCCGCAAGACTTTACGCCTAAAAGATGATGATTGGCGAATGTCGTTTTATATGGGCAATTACATTACCCTTACAAATATTGATGATGCTGAATTTGAACGAATACTCCAGCGCCGTATAAGCCCGCTCTATATATCAGTGCATGCGACGGATTTTGAAGTTCGTAAAAAACTTATGCGAAATGAAGACGCAAGTAACCTAATGCGCAGGCTTACTGAACTTAGGGAAGCAAACCTCCAATTTCACTCGCAGATTGTATGCTGCCCCGGCATAAATGATGGGGAAGTGCTGCTTCAGACACTATCTGACCTATATAACCTATATCCTGCAGCAGTGTCTGTTGCAGTTGTACCAGTTGGGCTAACAAAGTATAGGGAAGGATTGCATCCGCTTAGAACGTTTACTCAAAACGAAGCAAAAGCACTTATTGATTTAATTGCTTCTTTTGCTGCCCTATGCAGGCAGGAAATGGGTACTTCGTTTGTGTATGCAGCTGATGAGCTCGTATTGCTTGCCGGTGAGCCGCTCCCAGATTATGATGAATATGAGGATTTTCCACAGCTTGAAAATGGGGTTGGAGTACTAAGGCAGTTTGAGCGCGGGTTTATTAACTCTCTTAAAGGAAGAAAACCGCTTAATAAGCATTTTAGTTTTGATGCAGCCGGCGGCACCCTCGCTCATGCGTTTATGGAAGAACTATTTTCATCTTTGGAACACTATAAAATACAGTCGAACCTGCATGCTATTGAAAATGTTTATTTTGGCTCGTCTATTACTGTAGGAGGCCTTATAACTGGCGAAGATTTGCTAACCCAGCTTAAAGGAAAGCTCTCCTCAAAAATTTTGTTTTTGCCGCACAATATGTTTAGAGAGCAGGAAGATATTTTTCTTGATGGGATGAGCGTTGAGGTGCTTTCTAAAGAGTTGGGTGTATCAGTTATCCCTGTACGCGGAGAAGGCGATAAATGGGTTGAAACAGTATTTGCCATAGCTTTGCAAAGGCATGCTCAACCCAAGGAGGTAGCTTTATAATGGCAAACCCGTTAGTTGCAATTGTGGGCAGGCCGAACGTAGGCAAATCTACCTTATTTAATAGAGTTGCCGGGCGCCGAATTGCAATAGTAAAAGATACACCTGGTGTTACGCGCGACAGGATATATGCGGAGGCCTCCTGGCTGACGCATACTTTCACGCTTATAGATACAGGCGGCATTGATACTATGAATGAGGATATTATCAGTGTTAAAATGCGCGACCAAGCGGAACTAGCCATTGATATGGCTGATGTTATTATATTCCTAGTTGATGTCCGTGAAGGGGTTAGTGCTGCAGATGAAGATGTAGCTGCACTACTTAGACGCAGCAAAAAACCGGTTCTTCTTGCTGTTAATAAAGTTGATGCCCCAAAATTCGAACATGAGGTGCACGAATTCTACGAACTTGGCCTTGGGACACCGTATGCAATATCAGCTGAACAAAGCCTTGGTCTTGGGGACTTGCTTGATGAAGTTGTAAACTATTTTCCAAAACAGGATGAAGAGCCGCATGAAGCGGATAACATAACTCATATTGCAGTTGTCGGCAAACCAAATGTAGGTAAATCCAGCCTCATAAATGCGCTCTTAGGAGATGAACGCACAATAGTAAGCGATATTCCTGGTACAACAAGGGATGCTATTGATACGCCGTTTTCTCATAATGGGAAAGACTATGTTCTAATTGATACAGCTGGAATTCGCAGAAAGCGCTCAGTTGAAGATGAGAGTGTAGAAAGGTATAGCGTTATAAGAAGCCTGGGCGCAATTCGCCGCGCAGACATTGTGCTTATAGTTGCAGATGCGGCTCAAGAGTTTTCTGAGCAAGATGTGCGCATAGCAGGTTTTGTTCACGAGCAAGGTAAGGCAAGCATACTGATTGTTAACAAGTGGGACCTAATTGAAAAAGATACTTATACAATGCCCAAGTTTAAAAAGAGATTCGCCTCTGACCTTGCTTTTATGAGCTATGTACCAATGCTGTTTTTAAGCGCACTTACAGGGCAGCGTGTAAATAAGGTGTTTGAACTGGTCGAGCTGGCCATTTCAGAAGCTGAAAAGCGAATAACAACCGGAACTCTAAACGAAATAGTGGATGAAGCTATTAGAGCAAATGAGCCTCCATCTGTTAAAGGGCGCAGGCTGAAGATTTATTATGCCACGCAAGTGGCAATAAAACCACCGACATTTATACTTAAGGTTAATGAACCTGAGTTGATGCATTTTTCTTATGAAAGGTATCTGGAAAGCTATCTTAGAAAGTCATTTGGTTTTTCTGGCACTCCAATAAGGCTGTATTTACGTAAGCGCAGCAGTGAGGAAGACTGAAGTATGTGGTTAAGGTATATTGTAATAGCGCTTGCTGCTTATTTGCTTGGTAATGTGCAATTTGCAATAATTCTAAGCAAATGGAAGTATCATGATGATGTAAGAAAGCACGGAAGCGGAAATGCAGGCAGCACAAATATGCTGCGTGTCTTTGGGCTTAAGCCTGGCCTGCTTACCTTTGCGGGTGATTTTAGCAAAGGTGTACTGGCAGTTCTGCTTGGCAGGTTAGTCGGCGGGGAGCTTGGCGCATATGTAGCTGCTCTATTTGTTGTGCTTGGGCATGATTTTCCCGTGTTCCTGCAATTTAAGGGAGGGAAGGGTGTTGCTTCGACATTCGGTATAGCTTGGGCACTTATTCCACTCTTTGGAATGGTGCTTACTGTATACGCTGTTCTTATGATTTTCTTAACGAGGACTATTGCTATTGTATCTTTATCAGGAGTTACGCTCTATTTAATTCTTGCAGCAATATTCTATTGGCAAAATACAGAGTTGTTGATATTGATTGTATTGCTTGTTTCGCTCGTTTTTATTAGGCATACAGATAATATAAAGCGCATTATTGGAGGGGAAGAAAGCAAATTATTTGAAAGAAAAAAGAAAGCTAAAGGCTGTAATAAATCGAACCATTGCAATTAAGAATAGTGAATTTTGTCTAAGTTGCAAAGAGCTTAATCAATTTCACTTTCTTCATCTTCCATAACTATTTGAATAAAACGCATAGCTGCAGCAGAAAGCGGGACTCCGTCAAGCGAAATAAGGCCAATTGCTCGTGGGGGCATTGGTGGTTCAAGCTCAATTTCGAATAAGTCGCCGCTTGCGAGGGCATCCTTTGCAAATTCGCTGGTTACACATGCAATGCCAAGACCTATACGCGCAAACTGGACGAGTAGACTATGCGCCCCCAATTCGATAGCCGGGTGCAAAGTGATGCCTTGTTGTGCTGCAAATGCATCAAGATATTTTCTCGAATTCGATGCCTGTTCCAATAAAACCAAAGGTTCGCGTGAAAGCACTTCAAGCGGAACCCTCTGCCCTCTTAAGTGGCCAAATCTTTCCGGAGCAACAAAGACATCATGGACTTGGAGACATTCTCGAACACATAGCGCATCATTGGCTACAGGAAGGTTAACAAGAGCTATATCTACTTTGCCGATTTTTAGAAGCTCTACTGTTTCGGGTGTTGTTCTGTTGATGACCTGCAGTTGGACTTCGGGGTATTCATAATGGAAACGCTTAAGGTATGGGAGGAGAAAGAACTGGCATAGAGTATCGCTCGCGCCAATCATTAACCCACCGGATTGAAGTGTTTGCATGCGGTTAAGCTTATCCTCTGCAGCATAAAGCAGCCTTACTGCTTTATCAGCATAACTATGCAACATTTTCCCTTCACTTGTAAGCGTAATCCCCCTGCTTGTGCGGGTAAATAATGTGCACCCCAAACTTTCTTCTAAACGGCGCATAGCTTGGCTTACAGCAGGCTGGCTTATATATAGTTCCCGCGCTGCATGGGAAAGACTTCCGCAGCGCGCTGCAGTGCAAAAGACACGGTAAAGTTCAAGGTCAGCTGACATATAAGTACCAATTATCCTTTTAAGGCTGCAATTCAGGATTGCTTATGTGTATTATAATTCATGGCTTAAACATAATCAATATGCGTTAATGCATTTCGGGTTCAAATGAAAGCTTATATAGAGTTTAGGTGAACCAGGTAGCTGCAAGTTTAGTGCTTAAATTTGAAGCCCATGGTATAATGCATGTAAATACCACAGGAGGGGAGCATGAATACTGTTCGCGAAATTTTATATCCTTCTTTAACAGCTCTTGGAGATGTTTACGCAAAGTTGTGGATACCCAAAGGCGAGCCAGCTGCAATTTTACAGATTGCGCATGGTTTAGCGGAGCATATTGAACGCTACTCTGATTTTGCGAATTTCCTAAACATGCACGGTATACTTGTAGCAGGGAATGACCATGCAGGCCATGGAAAGAGTATGCGTGTCGAAAGCAACAGAGGCTATTATGGTAAAGGCGATGGCTGGGCTTCCCTTGTGGGAGATATTAAAACACTAAAAGAAATGCTAAGTATTGAGTACCCAAATTTGCCATATATCATGATGGGCCACAGCATGGGTTCTTTCTTAATGCGTTCATTTGCAGCAAGGTTTGGGGAGGGTGTTTCGGCCTTCATATTTTCGGGTACAGCTGGTAAAAACCCAGTCTTAGGGTTAGGTAAAATTTTAGCAAGGCTTGAATCCATACTGCATGGGCCGTTGTACCCAAGCAAACTGCTCGATAATATGAGCTTTGGTGCATATAACAAACCTTTTGCACCCACTCGTACTGCTTTCGATTGGCTTAGTAGGGATACTGAGCAGGTGGACTTATATGTTGCCGATGTTCTTTGCGGTTTTATAAGTCCTGCTGAAGGAATGCTTACCCTTTTCCAAGGTTTGGGGGAGATAACCGGCACGCGCTGGGCATGCAAAGTTCCTGATATCCCAATCCTGCTTATCTCAGGGCAACAGGATCCAGTAGGGGGATATGGTAAGGGCGTCCAAGAGGTGTATAACTGGCTTAAAGCGACCGGGCATAATAATATTACTTGCAGGTTGTATCCTGGCGGTCGCCACGAAATGTTAAATGAAACTAACAGAGCCGAGGTCTATGGAGATATTCTGGATTTTGTAAATGCAATATTAGTTAATTAATGCTTTTCTGGAGGAGCAGATATGGGAATAATGATATATCGCGATAGAGACGCTGCAAATGCAGCTGCTGTAACATTGCTTGCTGCGCAAATGATTGAAAAGCCAAACTCCGTCTTGGGGTTATCAGCTTCTGTTATGGCTGCTGACATTTTCAAGCTGCTCTCAGGAATGACAGCTGCAGGTGTTCTTGATTGGAGTGAAGTCAAGATATTTCATACAAGTGAATTCACAGGACAGGATACAGGTGCTCCAGGAATCTCTGGAGCATATCTCAAGAAGAATCTTTACGAGCGGATAGGTCTCGATATTGGCAGGGTGCGTGCTCCAAGACATTATGCAAAAGATTTGCAGGCGGCCTGCTCAGAATATGAGTCTGAGCTTGTCGATGCAGGAGGCATGGATATGCTTATGCTCGTTTTAGGGCGAAACGGGCATATAGCATTCAATGCTCCTGCTCGCGAATTTTCTGCTTTCACACATGTTGAGCTCTTGCCTCCTGATACTGTTGAAGAAAGCCGCAGCCTCGTGAATTTTAGAAATGATGACCATAGCTTTACTCAAGCAATCACTCTTGGGATGAGTGAAATAATGTCTGCTAGGCGAATAGTTTTGCTCGCTTTAGGTCGAGATGTAGCAAATGCTGCTGCACGCATGCTTTCTTCGGCAATTACACCTGCAGTACCAGTAACTCTGTTGCAGCTTCACCCATCAGTTTCATATGTATTGGATGAAGAAGCAGCTATTGAGCTTTAAAGCCGGCTTTTCGTCCGTTGACATGCCAATTATGCGATGCTATAATACGCATGTTGGTTTATTTTAAGGGGCATGATGTAATGGTAACATAGCGGTCTCCAAAACCGTTCTTGAGGGTTCGAATCCTTCTGCCCCTGCCACAACCATTTCAAAATGCATTATCATCTCAACCAATTCTGCTGCAAGGAAAGCACTAATAGTTGAATATTGGTGGATACTGTTCTCCATAATCATGAAGTTCTAAGCAACAAATCATTGCAAATTCAACTTAATAACCAAACAATGGGAGCATGGTTCGAAATGAAATCAGAGCTTATAAAGATTCCTGGAATAGGCAAAAATATGGCGATGCACTTAACAAAGGCCGGCTGTCCTACGATCGAATCTTTGAAGGGGAAGGATCCTCAAGAAATCTACGAAAGTGATTGCCGTGCTTCTAAATGTCTAGTTGATAGATGCGCACTATACTGTTACAGGCTTGCGGTCTATTTTGCCGAGAATAACGGAGTTCTGCCAGAAAACAAGAAAAACTGGTGGGATTGGAAAGACTAACGCAAAACAAATAACAGCAACTAAAATCAAGCACCTGGTATCCTAAGTGTATAAACTCTAAGCAGGACGGGAGGTGATGAATTTGTACTAAATGGCATAGATAGGTGCAGAAGATAGCTGATTGTATCGACAGCTGCATATTGAGCCGCGATGACGATAGGCTAACACTAAGTGCTATAGAGCAAGAGAACGGATATTCCGAATACCATATGACACGTAAGTTCAAGGAACTTTCCGGTATATCTTTTAGGGAGTATCTTCGCAAAAGACGACTTGCGTTTGCATTAGTTGATGTAAGGGACACAAACAAAAGATTTCTTGACATTGCAGTGGACTACGGCACATAAATTCCTTTACATTAAGGACTATGAAAGTAACGGATACTTTGACTTCTGGGAGAGACAAGCTGCAGTAGCAGGGGTAGATTGTGACGCAATTTGCGGGTTGCTCGACAGCATAAAAGGTAAACTGGATGGTGATGATGTGCTGATTGGCATATATAGCGGCCAAATAATGGCGCAGATTTTTGAAAAGGGGAGAAGTGCGCAGGCATATGGCTTGCGGCGGATTACTGCGGCGATATATCCAAGCCTTTGCTGCTTATGGATGTGCCTGCTGGGGAATACCTTGTTTTTGAGCATGTCAGTTTTGTATATGAACAAGAATGCGATACTGCAAACGAGAAATTGCAAAAAGCGATTGATGACTACGATTATAGTCGTACCGATTATTTGCTTGATAAATCACCCGGGAGACTTTCGTATTTCTATTTTGATCCCGAGAAGTTTCTTAAGCATGTATTTCCTATAAAACATAGGTAGGGCATGAGGGAGCTTACATTGAATTATTCTAATGGGGTAGGCTGTTTTCAGCATATCCCATTTATGAGTTAAGTTGAAAAGCTTGCGTCAGGTGAAAGAATATGCAGCATTAAATAATCATCTTCTTGTTCACTTATTATTTTAAACCCAAGTTTCTTGTACATCTTTGCTGCATAGTTTTCCTTTTGCACAGAGAGAGATGCCTTTTCATAGCCGCGCGAAGTCAGTTCAGCCAGCATATATTTCATTAGTTTTGTGCAATTCCCATTCCTCGATATTGGTGATATAGGGAAATCGCAAATTCGGGTGTTTTGTCATCTATGTTGCCGTAACCTTTCATTTCACCTGAGAGAATGCGAGTCCAAACAGCACCTGCAGGCTTATCATCAACAAGCGCAATGAAGCAAAGGTCATGCTCTTTGCCAAAGTCTTCAATATAAAGCTTAATTTCCGGTTTGTTTATTACATTCCTTGGCAGCGGAGCATCGCCTTCTTTCTGGAAGATGGCTTCGTATAAGAAGTCTTCAAGAAGCGGCAGTTCACATTCTTTTATTGGGCGAATTATTAAATTCATATTTCCTCCCAATGCATTATTGGCTTTACGGGATATGTTTACAAAGAATCCTATCTGCTGAAAAACGTAGCCGTATGTAGTATAATATGTTATAGCCTAAACTGCAAATATTTAACTGTTAAGTGATGAATATGAAACAACTGGATGAACTTTCTTTGGTTGAGTTATGGCGGATGTTCCCTATAAAGCTAGTAAAGCACCGCTCCGACACAAATACCAGGTGTTCCTTCAATAAAGGTTATACACCCAAAGGTTACGGAAAAAGGGTTTTCCATTTGCACCTTAGAAGGTTTAATGATAATGATGAGCTTTATTTTAGGGATTATCTAAATGAATATCCTATGTTGGCAAGGGAGTATGAAGCGATTAAGCTTGCGCTTTGCAGGCAATTTAGATATGACCGTGACGAATATACAAAGGGCAAAACTTTATTTGTTCATGAGTACACGGAAAAGACAATTCAAAAATACGGCAGGATTTATTAAGCAGCATGAGTGTAACTCATATTATATGGCGTGCAATTAAACTTGCAATCTACAAAAAACAGCATAAGCAGCCTTTAATGCTTTACAAATACCCACTCTTGATTTATAATTGATTTTGCATGCAAAATGGGGCATTAGCTCAGTTGGTAGAGTGCCACACTGGCAGTGTGGATGTCAGCGGTTCGAGCCCGCTATGCTCCACCATTTAACAAAAGTCCGGGTTGCCGGACTTTTGTTATTACCTCTAGGAATTATGCGTTAGGTTACTCAGAGTATACACCCAAGTTTATTAATCATCCTCATCAACAGCTGGTACAACTTTCCCGCTGCAAGATGGGCATAGGAGTTCATCCTTACAAGAGAGCATGTCCTGATCATAGTATATTGTATCCCCGCAATGAGGGCATTGAAGTTCAAAGAAATTATCCTCATCAAGCTCTTCTTCGTCTTCATCGTCAGGGAGTCCATCGTAGAGCTCATCTTCAATTTCGTCTAAAGCATCGTAAATATCCGAGATGCTCTCGTCAAGTTCAATGATATCCGCTTCTGTTTCATCAAGTGTTTCTGAGATTGCTTCAAGAGTATCAATTATTGCTGCATAAAGTTTGCGCGATGTATCATCGGGGATGCTTAGCCCATCACACAGGCCCCTCAGATATGAAACCTTTTCTTTAACAAAGCTCATTGACTTACACCTCCAATAAATATGTGATTATTAGTTTGCGTTATATGCGCTCCATATATTCGCCTGTTCGGGTATCTACACGAACTCTATCGCCTTCATTTACAAACAGGGGAACATTGAGCTTATAGCCTGTTTCTAATGTAGCAGGCTTTGTAGTTCCTGTGGCTGTGTCACCCTTAAACCCAGGTTCTGTTTCAGTTATTGTCAGCTCGACAAAATTTGGTGCTTCGACTGAAAAAGGTGTCCCTCGGAAAAAACGCACTTTTGCATTTTCATTCTCAACTATGAAATTAATTGCATCTTCTACCTGGTCATGGTTAAGCGGAAGCTGCTCGTATGTTTCGACATCCATAAAATAATAGAGTGTGCCGTCAGAATAGAGATATTGCATTTCTTTGGCTTCGATATGCGCTTTTGGATATTTGTCATTTGGGCTAAACGTGCGCTCGAGCACAGCCCCAGTCATCACGTTTTTAAGACGAGTCCTTACAAAAGCAGCACCTTTACCTGGCTTAACATGTTGAAAATCCGATATGGACCAAACCTGCCCATCTATTTCTACAGTAACACCTTTTCGAAAGTCCCCTGCCATAATCATAAGACTGTTTCCTCCCAAATTTCCAACATAAGAAGCTTAACCTTTAAGCCTGTCCATCGGCTTGCTAAGCTTTACAGCTAATTTTAACACAGGATGCAATGCGCAACAAGGTTTAAGTTTATATCAAATGAATTGGCGAAGATTACAGCTCTTGCGGGCTCTTAGGCCTATTTTACTGATATTCTAATGTTTTCTTTTCCCGCAAGTGCACGTGCTTTCGTTAAGAAGGTATCGCTAAGGTTTACATTGAGTTCTTTCGGCGAAAGACGTTGTTCGCTTGTCGAAGCATCATATATCATTACTGGAACATTCCCTGGGTAGCCTGAAAGCAGCTCAACAAGCTCCTTTAGTCTATCTGGAGTTAGGGCATCAAAGCGCATATATAAAGTAGGCTTAATATTTTTAAGCGGTGCTATATCACTGACAATAATACTGTTTTTTGAACCCTCCCGCAGGCTTAACCTCCCGCTTACCAATACTACGAGCCCTGGCGTGAATAAGTCAGACAGCATATCCAGGGTATTTTTGAAAAGAAGCAGCTCAATGGATCCGGATAATCCCTCTAAAACAGCATAGCCAATCATACTATTCCCATTGCGAGTAGGCTTGCGCTCAACGCTTGACAGGAGCCCGCCTGTTTGCACACGGTCATTATCATGAGGTGCGCCTGTGCCATCTGCTTCCTGCAACTGTGAGACTGTGTAATCAAGAGTATAAAGTACAGAAGTGTAATCATCTAGCGGATGGCCGCTTATATAAACCCCTATTGCTTCACGCTCTCTCTCAAGCAACCTTTGGCGCGGGAATTCTGCAGTTTCCGGGAGCTTAACGCAGGCACTTTGCATTGCTGTGTTAACTGTATCTCCTAAATCAAAGAGTGATATTTGGCCTTGGTCACGAATTCTACGGGACTGCACAGCTGTTTCAAGCGCCCGTTCGTATATCCCTATTAGTTGAGCTCGATTGCAGCCCATGTTATCAAAGCCCCCTGCGTAAATAAGGCTTTCAAGAGCACGTTTATTTATTCCCTCAGTTCGATTTGCGAAGTCGAAAAAGTCTATAAAACATCCAAACTGTGTTCGCTCAGAAACAAGGTTTTGCATAACAGTTTCGCCAACATTTCGTACAGCACAAAGCCCGAAGCGAATTGCGCCTTTTTCAACTGTAAAGCGTGCGTTGCTCTTGTTGACATTTGGTGGTAGAACCTCAAGCCCCATGTTTCGTGCTGCGTATACGTATTTAGCAATATCATCAACATTTCCAAGGTAACTATTCAAGAGCGCTGCCATGAACTCAGCCTTGTAGTAAAGCTTAAGGTATGCGGTTCTGTAAGCTACAACCGCATAGCTGGCAGCATGGGACTTATTAAAAGCATATGATGCAAAATCCATCATTTCGTCAAATATCTTGTTCGCATCATATTTAGAAACACCGTTTTTAATGGCGCCTGGAATTCCTTCTTCCTCGTTTCCTTCAATAAAGTTCTTGCGCTCTTTGGCCATTACATCGTGCTTTTTCTTGCTCATTGCTCTGCGAACAAGGTCGCTTCTTGCCAACGAGTAGCCTCCAAGCTCCCGAACTATCTGCATTACCTGTTCCTGGTAAACAATACAGCCATATGTTTTCTCTAAAATAGGCTTAAGCTTGTCATGTAAATAGGTAACAGGCTCAAGGCCATTCTTTGCCCTTACATATTGAGGTATTTGCGCCATAGGGCCAGGGCGGAACAACGAAATGCCCGCAATAATATCCTCAAAGCTATCAGGCTTTAGCTGCATTAGAAATTGGCGCATGCCCGCGCTTTCTAATTGGAAAACACCGTCAGTTTCTCCTCTTGATATCATAGCATATACTTCGGAGTCGTTATATTCCATAGAGTCAAGCTTGGGCACTTCCTTGCCGCTCTTGCTAATAAAATCTAATGTATCGCGTATAACAGTTAGGGTACGCAAGCCTAAAAAGTCCATCTTTAACAGACCCAGCTCTTCAAGCGTCCCCATAGGGAATTGGGTGGTAACAGATTCGTCGTTTTTTTGGAGCGGAACTACTTCCATAATAGGGTGCTTTGATATAACGACGCCTGCTGCATGTGTCGAGGCATGCCGCGGCTGTCCCTCAAGCCTTTTTGAAAAATCTATGAGAGTCTTAATATTGTTCGAGCTATGATAAGCTGTGTTCAGTTCCGGTGAAATAGTCAAGGCGCGCTCCAGCGTCATATTCGGTTCAGTTGGTACCATCTTTGCGATTTTATCAACTTCACCATATGGCATATGTAAAGCACGCCCAACATCACGAACAGCGGCGCGTGCTGCCATTGTTCCAAATGTAATGATTTGTGCAACATGGTTTTCACCATATTTTTGCACAACATAATCAATTACTTCCTGTCGTCTTTCGTAACAAAAATCAATATCGAAATCAGGCATTGAGATTCTTTCAGGGTTTAAAAAACGTTCAAAAAGCAGGTCGTATTTAATAGGGTCAACATCAGTGATATTGAGACAGTAAGCCGCAAGGCTACCGGCGCCGCTTCCACGACCAGGCCCTACGATAATCCCATTGCGCTTTGCAAAATCTATAAAGTCCCATACTATTAAAAAGTAGTCAACGAAGCCCATGTTTACAATTACAGAGAGTTCATATTCCAACCTTTCATAGGCAGAAATATCTGCGTTGGGCACCTTTTTCGTAAAACCCTCAAAGCAGAGTTTTTTAAGATATGTGGTATTATCAATACCGTCTGGGGCAGTAAAGCCGGGGAGGTGTTTTTCTTCGGTTTTGAATACAAGCTGACACTTTGCTTTAATTTCCTCAGTGTTTTCAATAGCGTCTGAATATTCCCCTAAAACGCTGCGCATTTCCTGTTCGCTTTTTAAATAGAACTCATCAGAATCCATTCGCATTCGATTTTGCTCATCAACAAAAGAGTTTGTTTGTACGCAAAGGAGCACATCCTGAACTTGAGCATCTTCTTTGTAGACATAGTGCACATCATTTGTTGCAATCAGTTTTACCCCAATCTCATCAGCTATTCTTGCTAGCCCGGGGAGCACTGCTTGCTGTTCGGCAAGACCGTGGTTTTGGAGCTCGATATAGAAATCGTCTTGAAAAATAGTTTTAAGTCTTAACGCCAAAGCTTTTGCACCCTCATAATCACCACGCAAGAGCAATTGAGGTATATCTCCAGCAAGACAGGCCGACATGCATATTAAGCCTTCGCTGCATTCTTCCAGCAGCTTATAATCTATACGCGGTTTATAATAAAACCCTCGCAAAAATGCCTCAGTCGAGAGTCTCATTAAGTTTATATAACCTACCTGGTTTTTGCACAATAAAATCAGGTGAGCATATTCGCGGTCTTTGCTACCTTCTCTATCTTCCATTGAGCGCGGAGCAACATACGCTTCCATTCCAATAATCGGGTTAATTCCTTCACATACACAAGCTTTATAGAAATCAATTACACCATAAAGCACACCATGGTCTGTGATAGCTAACGCATCCATTCCGTGAGATTTTGCGCAGTTAACAAGCTCCCCGATGCGTGCAGCGCCATCGAGGAGACTGTATTGTGTGTGTACATGAAGATGTGTAAATGCCACGGATTACCCTTTTCGAGTTAGCTCAACCATAGCGCTCATGGCAATGTCTTCATCCGGCCCGTTAACAAACAAATGAATGCTGTCACCTTGCCCAACTCCCAATGAGAGCACGCCCATGATTGATTTTGCGTTCACTTTTTTATTGCCTTTTTCTATAAGCATTTGGGAGGTAAAACCGCTTGCAAGTTGAACAAACTGTGCTGCAGGTCGCGCACGCAAGCCTTCTTTGTTTTGTATGATCAGCACCTTATGTATCATCTTGACGCCCCCAATTCATATAAATTAATTGCCTTTAAGCTAGGTTAGCTCTTCCGCCAGGCGGATTAACCTTTGTAGTCTATGGTTCATTCCGGATTTCCCAACACCAGCAATACTTGCAAGTTCTTGCAGGCTTGCCTGTGGGTTGTTAAGCCTTAGCTCAACTGTTTCGCGCAATACGGGTGATAGCTTTGTATAATCACTATGCTTAAGTATTGTATGTATTGCATCGAGCTGTTCACCTGCTGCATAAACTGTTTTGCCGATGTTTGCGGTTTCGCAATTGCTAGTTCGGTTTATGTAGTTTCTAAGCTCGCGTTCTGCACGCGCATCCTCAAAAGCGAGCGTAGCTGATGTGGCTCCGAGGAAAGCAAGGAGCGCAGCAATTTTGTCACCTTCTTTTAAGTATACCACAACTTTATCCTTGCGGGAAACCGTTTTTGCTTCGCAGCATAGAGCGGCCATCATTTTGCTTAGAGCTAGGGCGAAGGCTTCACTTTTGCATATGATTTCAAGGTGATATGTACGCTTTGGGTTTGAACATGAACCGGAACCCATAAAGACTCCTCTCAAAAAGGCACGCTGCTCTTCTTTAGTTCTGAGTTTTTCAAAAACAGTTTGCTGGGTTATACTATCATTCGTACAAACAAACCCTGCTTCAGCAAGCAGCGCTTCAATACTTGGCCCGCATAGCTTAACTTCTGTATACGGCGAGCGTCTTCGTTCGCTCGACTGTAGGGGTAATTCAGCTTTTACCCCATAAAGGGATGTTGAAAGTGAAATAAGGGAGCAGGCAACAGCATGAGTTTCTGTAACAAACCCAATAACATATGAAGAATCTCTGTGCAAAAGGTATGCACAATGGAGCAACCCAAATAGCTGCGCCTGTTGAATTCTTTCAGCGCGGAGCCGTATATGTGCAAGCTCCTCTTTTGTAGTGCGTGAAAAGGACAAAAGTCACCCTCCATTTTCGTGTAAATGGCGTTGTCTAAGTTGGCCGCATGCACCTTCTATATCAGAGCCCAAGCTGCGGCGTACTGTTGCTGAAACCCTCTTAGCCTTAAGGGAGGTCGAGAATTCTTCAGCTCTTTTGCGCGATGAGCCCTGTAGGTTACGCTCAGGGACATTGTTTAGCGGGATAAGATTAACGTGGCAGTTAATGTTCTCTAATAATTTTGCTAGTGCAGCTGCATCTGATTCTGCATCATTTAAGTTAGCTATAAGCGCATACTCAATTATTGCCCTTCGGCCTGTTCTTTCCGTATATGCCTTTACAGCTTTTAGCACCTGATGAATTGGATACTGACGATTAATAGGCATTATGTGGTTTCTCAACTCATCGTTGTGAGCATGAAGTGAAATGCAAAGCGTTATAGGCAGCGCTTCTTCTATTAAACGATATATTTCAGGGACAAGCCCACATGTTGAAAGAGAGATATTGCGGGAGCTGATGCCGAGCCCTTCGGGTGAAGTTGCGCGCTTTAAAAACGCTATAACATTATCGTAGTTATCAAGCGGTTCACCGCTTCCCATAAGCACGATGTTCGTAATTGCGCGTTGGTTTAAAGAATGCCTGTTGTCGCGTTCTGCCGCAACTATCTGCCCAAGTAATTCGCCTATGCGCAGGTTCCGTACCAAGCCGCCAAGGGTGGAGGCACAAAAAGAACAGCCCATCCTGCAGCCAATTTGGGTTGAAAGGCATAGGGTATTACCGTAGTGATACCCCATAAGCACCCCTTCAATAAACTCGCCATCTTCGAGAATGAAAAGGTATTTTACTGCATTTGTTTGGTTTGACTTAAACTTTTTATATATTTTAGCGCTGCCTAGAGGGAGTTTGTTTAGCTCTGCCCTAAGTTCCTTGGGGAGGTTGCTCATTTCGTCAACAAGAGCACCACGTAATAACCATGAATTAACCTGCTTTGCTCTAAAAGATGGCACGCCCATGCTCTTTAGCAGACTATCAAGTTCAGTAAAATTCATATCCATAAGGTGCTTCATAAAGTAACCTCACGCACCATACGAGCAATAAAAAAGCCCTCTATTCCGCTCTTCCCCGGCAAAAGCTGCACCATGCCAAGGCACGGGCCAAGTAATCCTTTAGGCAGGTAGTCGGATAGACTGTCTAGAGAGAAATCTGCTCTTCTCTTAAGAAAAGCTTCGATTTGGTTTTCATTTTCTTGCAAAATAATTGTACAAGTAACGTAAATTAGTGCTCCGCCCGGTTTAACATAATTAGCACATGTATCCAAGATATTGCGCTGAATTTCAACGAGAGCGTTGATATTCTCAGGAGATTTTGCATACCGTATGTCTGGCTTGCCGGCCGCAACTCCAAGGCCTGAACAGGGCATATCAAGTAAAACTACATCAAAAGCATTATTATATGTTGTAACTCGTATTGTTGCATCCTGTTGCTGAGTGATTGCTTTAACATTCAGCCGCTCCAGTGTTTTATCAAGAAGCAGTTTTCGGTGAGGGTGCAGTTCCCATGAAGTTAGTTTTATTGTGTTGCATAGTGCAGATAAATACGCGCTTTTACCTCCAGGCGCTGCACAGGCATCGAGTACTTTCATGCCAGGCTTAACCCCGCAGGCGCGGCATGCAAGCATCGCACTTTCACTTTGTACAGTAATCAACCCTTGTGTGAAAAGCGGTTCATTTTCAAAGTCTAAGCCTGAGGATATTTTTACACATCCAGTCTCCCAAGTTCCATCAACAAACGATATTCCTCTGCTGAGCAACTCCCTTTTTAAATCTGTTAATGTAAACGGTGGTTGCGGGCGAAGCGTTATCTGCTGTTTGGGTGTTATGAGCAATTCTGTAGTTTGTTCATCACCAAAACGTGCGAGCCATTCGTTAACAATCCACAAAGGCCAGCTATAAGTTATGGAAAGCTGTTGAGCTTTATTATCTGGAAGCTGTGGCAAACTTTCTTTATTCCTTTCGATTTCCCGCAACACTGCATTGATATAGCCTGATAATGCGCCTTTACCCGTTTCCTTAGCTAAGCGAACGCATGAATCTACAGCTGTTTCAGGGGTCATTCGCATAAAAAGAAGTTGACAAACCCCAAGTCGGAGTATTCCACGGATAACAGAGTTTTTTAACTTTTTAGCATAGTGGAAAAGCAGGTAATCTATAAAAATCAAATGATCAAGTGTTTCATACACTAGTGCACTAACCCATTTAGCCTGCGTTGAAGATAACCCCCGTTGTGCCTGTTTCAAACGAAGGTTGGCAAATGCGCCCCTTTCGGTGATATCGAGCAGCGCTTCAAGGGCTCTTCTACGAGTGCTCATAAAAATTGCTCGCCATCTAACTGCCTGCCGCATAGGCATGAGCGGGCTTCCATTCTACGGCAGCCTGGAATTTGGATTTCGAGAATCTCAAGCAACTCATCCTTACAGGCTACAAACAAACCGCATTTGGCATCACCATAGCAATACCCGGGTTTAGCGCCTTTGGGTATAGTTCTTCCAGTTAAGCGCGATCTCCAAATTTTTATTTGTGAACAATTAAGAAACGCATATGCGCCTGGCCATGGGTTCACGCCGCGAATGCGGTTATGTACTTCTTCTGCAGGTTTGTAAAAAACAAGTTTCCCATCTTCCTTTTTTAGCGGCTTACATTTGGTTGCTCTACACTCATCTTGCGGTATTGGATGCAGTGCCCCTTTGCTAAGGAGGACAATGGTTTCTTTTAGCGCTTGAGCGCCAAGCTCGGCCATGCGCACATAAAGTTCTCCAGCTGTTTCTTCGGGCAGTATTTCGAGCTCTTTTGAAAGCAGAATAGGCCCAGTATCAAGCCCGAGCTCAGTTTGCATAGTAGTTAGGCCTGTAATTTTCTCTCCGTTTATTATTGCCCATTGAATAGGCGCAGCGCCCCTATACTTAGGCAGGAGGGAGCCATGTACATTTATACACCCATATTTGGGGATTAGAAGGTTTTCTGCACTTAAAAGCTGACCATACGCTACGCTGACCATTAGCTCAGGGGAGAATGTATTAAGAAGTGCTAGCCCCTCAACACTGCTTATGCGTTCAGGCTGATAAACAACAATACCGTTTTCTTTAGCAAACTGTTTAACAGGGGGTGGTGCAGGTGCTAAACGGCGTCCTTTCGGTTTATCCGGCTGGGTAAAGACGCATAGAGTATGCCCATCATTCTTAAGCATACTGAGTGAGGGTAAGGCGAAGTCAGGTGTTCCAAGAAATGCAATCCTCATTCTTCAGCTGCTTTCTCCGTTTCTTCTACTTCATTTTCTTCGTTGTAACCTTCCGGCGGTTCTGTAATAAGGTCAATATAAACCTTACCATCTAAATGATCCGTTTCATGCAGAATGGCGCGCGCAAATAGGCCGGTTGCATCATATTCTTGCACATGACCTTCGCGGTTTTGAGCGCGCGCAACAACGCGGCTAGGCCGAACAACATAGCCGTTCTTTCCAGGAAAAGAAAGACATGCTTCCATACAGCCTTCTTCGCCTTCTGTATGAAGAATCTCAGGGTTAATGAGTATTACTGGACCTTCTCCGCAGTCAATCACAGCAACTCTTCGCAGTATTCCTACCTGCGGGGCTGCAAGGCCAACGCCATTTGCTTCATACATAGTTTCAAGCATATCATCAATGAGCGTATTTATGCGTTTGTCTATAAATTCTACATGCCTTGAGGTTTTATACAAAGCTGCATCGTTATTCGTAATGATCTTCCTAATTGCCATGTTTTTGAGTTCCTCTTCAGTACGTTAGTTAGTTCTTATTATAATACACTAAATCAGTAAAATGGAAACTATGTTAGAGTTTGCTTTAAAACAAATCTGTTGGGTTAATTTCAACTGCCAAATAACGCTCCTTCGCATTTGCATTAATGCAATTGTAAATCGCATCGAGCACTTGGGCTGTTCGTTCAGAGCGCAGGAGTTTTATTAAGACTTGATAACGGTAATCCCCTTGCTTTTTCTTTAACGGGGAAGGAGAAGCGCAAAGGTAAAGCAGTTCTTTCATATTGTTGCTTCCAAGAGCTTCAAGCGTTGCTTTTTCAAGTTCCTTCCCAAGATGCAGAGCTTCAAGTCGAAGTTGTTCTTCATCCTTTCCTGTCAATAGAACACGCACGAATAGTGAAAACGGCGGGAAAATTGCAGCACGCCTTTGCGCTAGTTCATAGGCAAAAAAACCTTTATAATCATGAGTTCTTGCGAAACGGATACTTGGGTGAGCCGGGTTATTGGTCTGCACAACTACAACACCGGGTATTTCATCCCTTCCTGCTCGGCCTGCAACTTGTGTCAAAAGCTGAAAAGTTCGTTCAGCACTCCGATAATCCGGTATATACATGCTCTTATCTGCATCAATCACGCCAACGAGTGTAATATCGGGGAAGTTAAGCCCTTTTGCAACCATTTGTGTACCTATGAGTACTTGGGCTTCTTTGCGCGCAAAGGCGGAGAGTATTCTTTCATGCGCGTCTTTTGAGCGGGTGCTGTCAAAGTCCATCCTAAGAGCTACAACATTTGGAAACCGAAGCTGCAGTTGTTCATGAACTTGCTGGGTGCCTATACCGGAATATTTTATAAACTTGCGCCCGCAATTAGGGCACAAGTCAGGGACATCCTCTACTAAGCCGCAATAGTGGCATTTTACTCGGTTTTCAGTTCTATGGTAGGTCATAGAGATATCGCAGTTCTTGCATCCAAATACATATCCGCAACTGCGGCACGATACAAATGATGAGTAACCTCTGCGGTTTAAAAATAGAATCGCCTGTTTACCCGCACTTAAGCAAGCTTCAAGCTCATCAAGGAGAGCGCCGCTGAAAATTCCTGTGTTACCGCAAAGAAATTCTTCTCGCATATCTACTATACGTATTTCGGGCATCGGCCGTAATTGGACGCGTTCTGGTAATTCAAGCAAAGCATAGCGGCCAGTTTTAGCTCTATAGTAACTAAGTATAGACGGTGTAGCGCTCCCGAGTATAAGAGTTGCGTTATTTAGCGAGCAGCGCTTTCTTGCGACCTCTGTTGCCTGATAGCGCGGAGAAATGTCACTTTGGTAGCTTTGTTCGTGCTCTTCATCAACAACAATTAGCCCAAGATTATCAAATGGAGCAAAGACAGCACTGCGGGCGCCAACAGCAACTTGCACCAACCCAAGTCGAATTTTACGCCATTCATCAAATCGTTCACCAGCAGAAAGCTTGCTGTGAAGCAAAGCTACCTTGTTGCCAAACCGGGCGCGAAAGACCCCCATTGTTTGAGGAGTTAGCGAAATCTCCGGAACAAGCAGTATAGCATGGCGTCCGTTTTCTATACAGCTGTTAATACAGTGCATATATACCTCTGTTTTTCCGCTGCCTGTTACACCGTGGAGCAAGAATGTCCCTCCTCCAGTTTTCATGCCTCTGAGTACTGCGCTAATCGAATTTTGTTGAGGGATTGTTAAGTCGACTATTGTATCTGTGTGGCTTAAACTTACGCCCGGAGTGCGAAATACTGTGAACTCCTCTTTTATAAGGATGCCTTTGTTTATCAGCGTATTAAGTGCATTTGATGAACCGGGTAAGAATTTTAGGATTTCATCACTTGCAATAGGTGTGCCTGCCTTCAATAGCAGATCTAATACTTCAGCTTGTCGTGGCGCTTTAATAGACCCATCTTTGTTTTTCATTGAGGTGCGGATAGCAGAAATATCCGCATTTTCGGCAAGCCGGATTATGTGCTGAATCTTTTCTTTTATGCGCCCGCCTCGAAGTTGTGTGGGTACCATAAGCCTTAAGGTGTCCACAAGGAGGCAGCGATAGCTCTCACGCATCCAATACGCGAGCAAAAGTTGTTCCTTTGTAAAAATAGGATATGGTTCAAGAAGCTTAAAAACCGGCTTAAGCTTAATACCCATATCTGGTGAAGTCTCACTTACCATAAGCACAAAGCCTTCAGCAAGTTTATTGCCTCGCCCAAACGGTACGAGGACATGTTGCCCCTGCTTCAACTGCATTGTTTCGGGAACAGTATATGTAAAGAGGCGGTCAATTTTAGAATGCGCTATATCTACTGCAACTTGCGCAAACATCGATTTTTCCACCTCCTAAAAAGGCGGGCGAAGCTTCGAATTTACTCGCCCGCTATAAGCAAATTAATCTCTATTGAGTTTAGTGTTTTTTGTTTAACTCTATTAGTAAAAAATCAAGCAGCCAGTTTGCAAGCTCTTCTTTATTCATTAGCCCGCTCTTTGTTGCATTGCCTGCTTTATCGAAAAGGGTTACCTCGTTTGTATCTGCTTCAAACCCAACATTTTTTGAGCTGACATCATTTGCAGCAATAAAATCCAGTTTTTTCTTTAGGAGCTTTGCTTTAGCGTTTTGCTCTAAACATTCTGTTTCAGCTGCAAACCCCATTATGACTTGGTGATGCTTACAATGAACTAAGGAACTAAGAATATCTATTGTTGGCTGCATAGAAATTGACAGATTGCTGCTTTGCTTTTTAATCTTTTGGCTAAATACTGTTTCAGCTGTGTAGTCCGCAGGAGCTGCTGCCATAATTAATGCATCGCATTTATCAAATTCGCTTTCAACTGCTTTTTGCATTTGGGCGCAAGAAACGATATTTATTCGCTCGACCCCTTGGGGAGTCTCTAAATGTACTGGGCCTGAAATAAGTGTTACTATTGCGCCGCGTTTAGCTGCTGATTTAGCTATTGCAAAACCCATCTTCCCACTGCTGCGGTTTGATATGAAACGTACAGGGTCAATAGCCTCACGCGTTGGGCCAGCAGTTACGAGTATCCGCTTACCTAACAAGTCCTGCTTAAATGAAAGCATTTCCATAACAGAGCGAACTATGTCGTCTACAGGCGCTAGTCTCCCGCGCCCAATATCTCCGCATGCTAACAGACCTTCCTCGGGTTCTATGAATATGCACCCTCGTTGTCTAAGGAGTGAGATATTCTTTTGTACAGCCGGGTTAGCGAGCATGTTTGAATTCATTGCAGGTGCAATTAGAATAGGGGAGGTAACCGCAAGAAAAGTTGAAAGCAGTAAATCGTCAGCTATGCCATTTGCAGCTTTGCCAATAAAATTAGCTGTTGCAGGCGCAATTAATAAAACATCTGCACGTTTTGCTAGTGCGATATGTTCAACTTCGCTTGGGGCAGAGTGTGAAAACTGTTCAATTGCAACAGGTGCATGGGAGAGTGTTGTAAGAGTCAACGGAGTTATAAATTGTGCGCCGCTTGAAGTAAGAATTACGCGGACATCAATGCCTCGCTTAACAAGCGCGCTTACTATATCTGCAGCTTTATATGCTGCAATTGAACCTGTAACCCCAAGAACAACGCAAGTCGTGTTTTTCATATCAGTGTGGCTTATATTCGTCTGGGTATTCAATCGAGATTCTACCCTCATGCAGTTCATTAACTGCGAAGGTAACAGGGTTATTGTCACCTAATTTTTCAGGGTTGTTGAGAAGCTGGCGGGCGCGGCGTGCTACTGCCATAACCAGCATATAGCGTGTACCTGCCTTATCTACTAATTCACTTACTCCAGGGTAGTTTAGCATATATCGTTACATCCTTCCAGCAAGAGTGCTATAATGTCACTGCTTCTTTGAACACGGCTTTTTTCAGCATGTATAATAGCTTCAATGCCTTTAACAGCCTGGCCTACTGAGCTGTTGACTACTACATAATCATAATATGAAATGCATCGCATTTCATCTTTTGCAACTTCAGTACGCTTTTCAATAGATTGTTCGTCTTCAGTGCCGCGCTCTACAAGCCTCGCTTTTAATTCTTCCATAGAGGGCGGCGCGAGAAAAATTAAAACTGCATCCGGGCATACTTCTTTAACTCTTAGTCCACCTTGGACATCTATTTCAAGTATAACATCATGGCCCGCATTAAGCTGCTCATTAACAAAAGTGCGTGGGGTTCCATAAGAATACATCCCAAAAACGCGCATATATTCAAGAAATTCCCCGTCTTTTATCATTTGAGAGAATTCTTCCTCTGATTTAAAGAAGTATTCCTTCCCTTGAGCTTCGTTTTCCCTTTTTTTGCGCGTTGTCACTGAAATGGAAAATACCATATCTGGATTGTCCTTTAAAACCCTCTGGTTCACAGTTCCTTTTCCAACACCTGAGGGCCCAGAAATTACAATAAGCAGCCCCTTGCTTCTGTCTTCCATAAATAATCCTCCGAGAAACCTAATGCCAGTAATTAGGTTAGGTTATTATAAAGCGCTTGAATCGAGCCTGTTAGAGACAGTCTCCGGTTGTATAGCGGATAGTACTATATGCCCGCTGTCCATTATTATGACTGCCCTGGTTCTACGCCCATAAGTAGCATCAATAAGTATTCCGCGTTCGCGGGCTTCTTGGATAATTCGCTTAATAGGTGCAGAATCCGGACTGACAATTGCAAGCAGCCGGTTTGCTGAAACTATATTCCCAAAACCGATATTAATCAGCTTTATGTTCATAGCAACCTCTTGCGTTTACTATTCAATGTTCTGTACCTGTTCGCGTATTTTTTCAACTTCACATTTACCGTCAAGCACATAGTTTACAATTAACGAATCATTAGCTTTTGAGCCTATTGTATTAAACTCTCGGTTCATTTCTTGCACTATAAACTCAAGTTTACGACCTGCCGGTTCTTCACTTATTAGTGTTGCCTTCATTTGTGCGATATGGCTTTTTAGCCGCGTTATTTCTTCGTCTATACTTGCGCGGTCTGCGAATAATGCAACTTCAGTTGCCAGCCTAGCTGTATCCACCTCTGTATTTCCTATAAGCTGACCTATGCGTTCACTCAATTTGCTTTTATACTCATCAACAACCAGGGGCGCACGTAGCGCAATACTATCCGTAATATGAGATATAGAATTTAACCGATTAGATATATCAGACTGCAGCAGTTTGCCTTCTGCAGCCCGCATAAGCCGTAATCCTTCTATTGCATTAGCCAAAGCCTCATTAAGCAATATCGAGACAGCCTCATGATCTTCTTCTGCTTCGCTTATTGTAACTACATCTGGCAGCTGTAATGCATTAGCAAGCATTAGATTATCTTTAAGCGCAAAGCGGGTTGCTGCCGAATGTGCGGCTATGAGGTAGCGCTCGAGCAAACCCTCGTCAATAGATACAATGCGTGCATCATTACGATCATTTTTGTATTTTATATACAGGTCAATGTGCCCGCGACTGAAGTTTTTGCTTATTCCTGAACGTATTTGGTCTTCAAGGAAACCAAGATGGCGGGGCAGGCGAATGCCTAAATCAAGATACCTATGATTAACGGACTTCAGTTCCAAAATTACTTCACGACCGTTGCTATTTGCAGACCCTTGTCCGTAGCCTGTCATACTGCTGACCAACCGCGCACCCCCGGATTTCTTTATAGGAAAAGTATAACACATTGGCATGATATTTGTCGAAGGATAAAGCAAATGCTTACAATTATTTCTGCGTTGTATCTTGTTTTAAAACGGCTAAAAACTCTTCTTCGCTAAGTATAGGTATGCCAAGCGTGTTTGCTTTGTCTAGTTTGCTTCCGGGCATTTCACCCACAAGCAGAAAATCCGTGCTTTTAGTTACGCTCGAGGAAGTTTTGCCGCCTGCACGCTCTATAAGCAGCTCAGCTTCACGCCTGTTCATGCCAGTAAGCGTACCTGTAAGAACAAATGTTTTACCAAAGAGAATGCCGGTTTGAGGGCTAACTTCCTGTTTTGGGGACACCCCATGATTAAGCAGAGCATCAACTTGAGCTGAAATAGACTCATCACCAAAAAAGTCTAAAATGCTTTGTGCAATTGTTTCGCCGATATCCGCGATTTTTAGTAATGTTTCTTTATCGGCTTTTCGTACAGCTTCAAGGGAACCGAACTGTTCAGATAGTGTTCGTGCAGTTTTATACCCAACATTAGGAACACCTAAAGCAAACAAGAATGAGCTTAAGGTGCAATTGCGGCTTTTATTGATTGCACTTAAGAGGTTATTTGCTTTTTTATCGCCAAATCGTTCAAGCTTAACAAGTTTTTTTGCTGTAAGCTCATATAGCTCAGGAATCGACGATATGCCAAGTTTTTCAACAAAGAGTCCTGCTGTTTTATGTGAAAAGAACTCAATATCCATAGCATCCCTGCTCGCGAAATGCACTAGCCTGCCTGCAATTTGGGGTTTGCATGATAAAGAATTTGGGCAAAATATATGCGCGCCTCTTTCTTCAACATGCGCATTACATGAGGGGCAGTTGGTTGGCTTTAGTACCTTTAAATTTGCACTCTCACCTGGCACACTTCCAAGTATCTCAGGAATGACATCGTTTGAGCGCCTTAAAAATACACGCGAACCTATGCCAACCTTTTTTCGAATAATATCATTATAGTTATTAAGTGTAGCACGGCGAATGGTTGCACCTGAAAGTTCAACAGGCTCTAAGTGAGCAAGAGGGGTTAGCTTCCCCGTTCTGCCGACTTCCCAAGTGATATCCCTAACAGTTGTTGTTATTTCTTCTGCTTCGAATTTATAGGCGACAGCCCAACGGGGGAATTTATCTGTATATCCCAGGATTTCTCTTAGTGCAAGCTGGCGAACCTTTATTACCATCCCATCAATTTGAAAATCCAGTAGTTGACGCCTTTTTTCAGCTTCTAAAATATGAGGAAACAGCCCTTCAAGCGTATCACTTTCAAAGTAAAAACTGCTCATAGGCAGGCCATTTTCAAGCAGGAATGACCTTATTTCTTCCTGTGAAGTCAGCTGTTTCCCTTCAATGTAGCCAATATTGTAACAGAAACAGTTTAGCTTGCGTTCGCGTGTTATTTCAACGTTGAGGTTCCTTAGTGCGCCGGCTGCAGCGTTTCTTGCATTCTTTAGGGGCTCGTTTAATGAGCGGTTTAATCCCTCAAGAACAGAAAGGCGCATATATCCTTCGCCTTGAACCTCCATACGACCCTGAAAAGGGATTGTATGCGGGATGTTTTCAATAGTTTCAACTTGTTGAAGTATGCTTTCGCCTGTTTCACCGTTTCCGCGCGTAGCGGCTTGCACTAAATGTCCGTTTTCATATGTCAGGTTAATTGTTAAACCATCAAATTTGTATTCAAGAGCATAGCTTAGCTTTTCTAATTCAAGCCCAGTTCTTGAGATGTAATCTTCTCTTAGGCGGCGTATTCGTGCGGCCCAATCCAAAAGCGCCTTTTCGCTGCGTACTTTATCAAGGCTCCATAAACGAGCAATATGCTTATGTGGTATGAAACTTTGCACTATCGCCCCGCCTACTTTTAGAGTTGGCGAGTAGGGGAGAGTTGTACCGGATTCCTGCTCGAGTGCAGCTAATTCATCGTAGAGCGAATCATATTCAGCATCACTTATGAGAGGAGAGTCCTCAGAATAATATGCAGCGGCATATTTTTTGAGCAATTTGGTGAGCTCCTTCTGTCTTTCGCCTGCCTGCATGCTGATCACTCCTTGTTTCATTCAATTTCAATTGGTGCGTATGAAGCGGCAAACTTTTTGGTCATATTACCAAAATCAATAGTAATTATTTGAGCGCTCCCTGTACCTTCAATTTTTAGCACAGTTCCCGAGCCAAATGCAGCATGTTTTACCCGCTGATGTTCTTTGAATTGTACTGAAGAAGCTGCACTTTTCGGCATATCCTTTGCTTTAATCGCAGCCCCAAAACCGCCGTGCGTAAACTTTTGATACTGCTTGGCGTGTTTTTGGGTTACTGCAGCAGAAGCCGGCGTAAGACGTGAAGCAGAGCGCGGTTCGCAAAGATCATCAGGAATTTCTTCAAGGAACCGAGAATGGGGGTTAAAAGAGAAATCCCCATAGAGGTTTCGCTGTTGTGCATGGATTAAATGTAGCTCTTTCATTGCACGCGTGATTCCAACATAGCATAGTCTGCGTTCTTCCTCTAGCTCTTTTGGCTCAATGCCTGAGCGTCTGTTGGGGAATATACCTTCTTCCATGCCAGCTATAAAAACAGTAGAGAATTCAAGCCCTTTAGCACTGTGCAATGTCATTAAAGCTACACGCCCATCCTGCTCTTGCAAAGAATCTATATCTGAAACCAACGAGACGTTTTCAAGATATGCACCAAGTGCATCAGCATTATCATCAAGGCCTTCCTCAAATTCTTTAATTGAGCCGAGCAATTCTTCTATGTTTTCGAGCCTAGTCTCGTAAGTATCCCCTTTGCCTTCTCTTAAGTATTTATCATATTCAATACAAAGCAAGAGTTTCTGGGTAAACTCGTAGAGCTCGAGCTTGCTCCTTTGCAAGCCTAGTTCTTGAATAGCATCAGTAAACTTCTTGAGTTTCGAGCTCACTGCAGGAGGGAGGTCTTTACCACTTAGTGCAGCAGCAAAGAGAGACATTCCGTTTTCTAATGCAACAGAGGTTAATGCTGATATTGCTGCAGTTCCTATACCTCTGCGTGGAACATTAACTGCACGCATGAATGCAACATCGTCAGCCGGGTTATAAAAGAGGCGCAGATATGCAAGCACATCTCTTATTTCAGCTCGCTCATAGAAGCGCTGGCCACCATAAACTTGGTGGGCGATACCATAAGCTGCCAAAGTAGTTTCTATGGCACGGCTTTGTGCGTTTGTTCTGTAGAGAACAGCAAATGCATCGGCTTTTTTCCCCTGACGTATGCCTTGAAGAATCTGCCTGCATATATAATCCGCTTCATCCTTTTCGTTATATGCACTGTATATGCGTATGAGCATCCCACCCTTTGTTTCTGTCCACAGTTCCTTCTTTTTCCGATTTATGTTGTTGCTGATAACTGAATTTGCGGCATCGAGTATCACATCTGTTGAACGGTAGTTTTGCTCAAGCCTCACTGTTTTAGCGCCGACAAAATCCTTTTCAAACTCTAGAATATTGCGGATATTTGCTCCACGCCAGCCGTAAATGCTTTGATCGTCATCACCAACAACAAAAAGATTGCGATGCTCTTTGGCAAGTAAGTGTATAAGCTCATATTGCGCCATGTTGGTGTCTTGGTATTCATCAACCATTATGAATTTGAAGTGATTTTGATAGTGTGTAAGCACTTGAGGTTTAGTTTTGAACAGCTCAATTGTTCGTAATAGAATATCGTCAAAATCTAGAGCATTGGATTGCTTTAGCCGCTTTTGGTAGAGCCTGTAAACTTGAAGGTATACTTCAGAGAAGGCAACATCGCGAAGATATTCTTCAGCATTAAGAGAATAGTTTTTTGCTTGGCTTATGCGCTCACGCAAGAGCCTTTTTGAGAATATATTTGAATCAAGCTCAAGCTGTTTTATTATTTCGTTATACACAGAAAGCTGGTCGCCATCATCATATATAACAAAGTTGTTTCCCATGCCTGTGTGAGCGGATTCTATTCGCAATATTCTAATGCAGAAAGAATGGAATGTGCTAAGCCAAACAGCTTCAGCGCCTTTACCAAGTAAATCTTCAACACGCTCTCGCATTTCACGCGCAGCCTTATTAGTGAAGGTTAGAGCTAAAATGCTCCATGGATGCACCATGTGGTTCTGTATGAGGTTTGCAATGCGGCAAGTCAATACGCGTGTCTTCCCAGACCCTGCGCCTGCAAGCACAAGCAGAGGCCCGTTAACATGCGCTACTGCCTTCTTTTGTTCGGCATTAAGATTATTATATTCCAAGCACGCCCCCTCCGTTTAGGCCGCATCTATTATAGCATGAATGCATTTGAGTTGAACAGCAAAAGGGCAACTCGTTATGTGCACTTGCAACTTAATTGTGTGCGTTCCCATGCGCTGTATAGGCGAACAAAATAGCAAAAATTCATGCGGCGCTTACCAAAAGTGGTAAAGCGCCGCACATATGCCAAGTAATTATTCAACTGGGTTCTTGCGTATGCATTGCTGTAAAATAGCTACTATGCTTCTGCTTCTGCTTGTGCGTATTTTTCATTCAATTCATTTTCAGATTTTGCTACGATTACTGCACAAGCCATATCGCCTGTAATATTGACTGTTGTACGCGCCATATCCATCAAACGCTCAACACCCATAATAATGGCGACAGCATCAAGCGGCAAGCCTACTGTTGTAAGCACCATGCCCAGCATAACAGTTCCTGCACCTGGCACACCCGCTGTTCCTATTGAAGCAAGTGTGGCAGCAATAATTATTGTAAGCATCTGCCCAAAGCTAAGGTTAATGCCGTAAACTGCTGCAACAAATAGCGCGCATATCCCTTGGAAAACCGCTGTTCCATCCATGTTTATTGTTGCACCAAGCGGCAGAACAAAGGAGCGCACTTCAGGAGAAACACCCATTTTACGTGAGCTTTCTAAGGTGAATGGGAGAGTTGCAGCTGAGCTTGCGGTTGTAAAGGCAAACATCATTGCAGGTGCAGCTAATTTAAAGAACTTAATTGGGCTGAATTTCCCGAGGATTTTCAAGGAAAGCGAATATACAATTGCAGCATGTAGAATGCAGGCTAAATATACCGAAAGCACCAGCATGAACAGCGGCCCGAGCACGGCAGCTCCTTGGGACGCAACAACAGGTATAATAAGTGCAAATACAGCATATGGAGCGAGCTTCATAATACCGCCAATTATAGAGTACATGACTTCTGCAAAGCCATCCATGCCTTGCTTGAAGTTTTCGGCCTTAGCGCCAACAATAGATATACCCACTCCTACAAACAGCGCAAAGGCTATTACCTGGAGCATATTCCCCTGCACTAGCGCATTGAATGGGTTTGTAGGAATAATGTTGAGAAATGTATCAACAATTCCTACTGGAGCCGGCGCTTCATAAGAAGCATCTGTAGGCAGTGTTATTCCACTGCCAACATTAAATACCTTGCCAATAATAAGTCCGATTATTACAGCTAAGGCTGTTGTAACAAGGAAATAAGCAAGCGTCTTCCCACCTATACGGCCTACGCTCTTTATATCGCCAAGCCCGCAGGCACCCATTACGAGTGAGGCGAAAACAAGCGGTACAATGACCATCTTTATTAAATTCATAAAGAGTGTGCCAAATGGCTTAATATAGGTGTTCGCGATTTCTGCTTGGCCCATGAGGTTAAGCACAATACCAACAATAATTCCTGCGATTAATCCAATTAGGATTTTCACTGTAATGTGCATTTTTTTCGGAGTTGCTTTTTCCATAAGTTTGGCTTCCCCCCTGATATTTTATTAAATTTTGGTCGGGTTTTTGTCGAAATTCTGAATAGGAGATAAATAGTCTTTTAGTGAATTTAGTAACAGCAATGCATTTGTAAATAGTATAACATATCAACATGGTTTTGGAAAGAGTTCCGTAAATTTGCATCATGCCGGTTTGTATAATATATCAAGGCTATGGCAATAGTGGTCGCGATGGGACATGCCATTTGGGTTTGCGTGAGGTTTGGATTGTTAAACTGAGTTAGCCGTGCTATACTCAGGCAAAAAGGCAAGCGTCTTGCCTTCTTTCGAACTTCTATTTAATTAAGGAGTAAAGTTGCACAGCCAGTTTTCAAGAACAAGGGATTTAATCGGCGATGCTGCAATGAAAAAGCTTATGGCTTCTTCTATTGCTGTATTTGGAATTGGAGGGGTTGGCTCTTTTGCAGTTGAGGCGCTCGCTAGGAGCGGAATTGGCAGGCTTTCTTTATTCGACGCTGATACTGTAAGCATAACCAACATTAACCGTCAGCTGATTGCCCTTAATACAACCATAGGGAAACTCAAAATCGAAATAATGAAAGAGCGCATATTAGATATTAACCCAGAGTGCTGTGTTGAGCTTAACGCATGTTTTTATTCAGATAAAAACGCTTCTGACTATAATCTTTCCTGTTATGATTATATAATAGATGCAATGGATACAGTTGCATCAAAGCTCACGCTCATTAAATGTGCTCATGCGGCAGGGGTTAGAATAATTAGTTCAATGGGCGCTGGCAATAAGCTTGACCCATCACGCTTCAAGGTAGCAGATATTTCTGAAACCAGTATCTGCCCACTTGCGCGCATCATTAGGCGTGAATTGCGCGCGCTGAACCTTAAGGGGCTAAAAGTAGTTTATTCAGATGAAGTTCCGGTTGTTTCAACCTGCAAGTTAAGTATTAACCATAATGCTCAAACTGAAAGTGAGCAGAGGCAATATAAACCTCCACTAGGCAGCATAGCTTTCGTACCTTCCGTTGCAGGAATGCTGCTTGCAGGGACTGTAGTACGGGATATCATCGGGGTGTGACTCAAAGAGGATAGTATGCAAAAACGGGTAGCAGCCATACATGATATATCATGTTTCGGAAAATGTTCACTAACAGTTGCTCTTCCTCTGCTTTCTGCAGCAGGAATAGAAGCGTGCCCAATTCCTACAGCCGTGCTTTCAACGCATACCGGGGGATTCTCCGGCTATACCTACCGTGATTTATCAGAGGATTTATTGCCTATAGCAGCCCACCTGCAAACTCTAAATCTTAGGTTTGATGCCATATATACGGGTTTTCTGGGCTCTGAAAGGCAAATTGATATAATACTTGAAATTCTTAAAATGCTTACTTCAAAAGAAACCTTTTTGCTTGTAGACCCAGTAATGGCGGATCATGGCGAGTTGTATCCCTGCTTTTGCGAAGGCTTTCCGGCAAAAATGCGCAAACTTTGTTCTGCAGCTGATTTAGTTGTGCCTAATATGACAGAAGCAGCACTTCTTTTAGGAACCCCATATAAGAAAGGGCCGCATACTCCGGAATATGTGCGCTTGCTTTTGGAAGGGCTTTGTGCTCTGGGCCCAAATGCTGCAGTTATAACAGGAGTATTATATGACGATGAACACTATGGCGCTGCAGCTATAAACAGCGCAGGTGAGGTTTATAATGCGCTTAGGAAGCGCATTCCTGGCATTTATTACGGAACAGGCGACATATTTGCAAGCGTTTTGCTTTGCGCTTTTATGAATGATATATGCCTAAATAGTGCGCTTGAGCTAGCAGTAGAGTTTACAACCGAGTGTGCAAAGCGAACTTTTGATGCAGGGACTGATACACGTTTTGGCGTGAACTTTGAAGTGGGTATTCCAAAATTACTAAATAGCCTAAATCTGTTTAAAAAGTAATTATTTAAGCACCAAGCATGCAAAGCAAATAAGTTTAATGCACCCATTATTATTGCAGGCATAGCATATAGCAGGTGATTATTAATGCTATGTAAATGCTCAAGAGCAGAGCTGGTGTTTTTAAGTGCGCTGATCGCTTTGCAAATTGCATGTTGTGTTCCGGAAGAAGAGCTTGAGCTTTTAAGCGCGCTGTACAGCTCGATTGGCGATCAGTTAAGTCTCATTGGGGCAGCAGCAGGCTGCAAATAGACTTACATGCTTTTGTAGCAGATGTATACTATCTTTTATATCCTGAAATAAAAAATAACTCGTTTGTATCAATGCAATGATCAATTGTAAACCAGGGTAAAAACCAGACCGTTTCCCTATCTGCTGAATGAAGGAAAGCTGATACCTTTGTTGCTCCCTTTTTTATGTGAATTTCATTTATTGCTTCTTTACCCGGGCAGTGAATTATTGAAAAGCGGCCTTTGGGAACAAGCGCTTTAGAAAGTTTCTTTGCAAGCTTTTCTTTATCTAGCAAATGAGGGTATGAATTATAAAGAAATGCCCTGTCAAAACCACTAATCCTTAAAGATAAAAAGTCAGCAGCAAGCAACCGCAGATTTTCTTGATTGAATTTCTGTTGAGCTTTGTTGAGCATTGAGTTTGAAATATCTACCCCGAGTATTAAAGAAGGCTTTGCTTTTAATATAAAGGGAAACAGGATTCCAGTACCGCAGCCAATATCAAGTATTCGCTGGTTTATTTGCAGGCAGCTTTTTTTAAGTGCATATTCAAGTGAAGTACTGGAGTTTTGAGGCGAATTATCCCAAGTGCTTGCGCGTAAATCAAAGTATTCTCTTACGCTTTGCATCATCTTAATATTGCATGTTAACATTTTCATTATTATGCAATTAGGTATGATGCTATTCGAAAGTATAGCGAGCCCCGCATTTTTATGAGTTTTACATTTTATTTATTGCTTCAGATTAGTTTGGGATAATCTGCCTTGGTTGAATAGAGCGAACTTGCGTGGTCAGGTTCACACCGTTTTCGAGGCAAAGCTGTGAAAACTTTGACTGAATACGCATTAGAATTATACTAATATTCAGTTCGCTTGCAGATGGGAGCAGGAGAAGTAACTGGGTGTTAGAATGCTGAGTAATTACATCGCATTTGCGAAGCGAAAGCATGCATGAGCGCTTAAGTGCAGCCATAACCTGGAACATCTCTTGGTCTGAGAGTTCTCGGCTATGCGCGACTATGGTATACATAACTAGCATGCAGGGGGATGCCTCACGTCTATTTCTGCGCTCGTGCAGTTGGAATACCTGCCGGAAAACATCCATTTCGCAATACATTGGCCCTGCAGCAGCTGCAGCAGAGCGTAAATCATCCAAGACCATGCTGATGTCTGGCCGTTGAGTGTGGCTTGTCGCATTTATGCTTCTGCCCGCAGCTTTGAGTTCTTCAGATGGCTGAACATCCAATTCTTTACTTAGAAGCGATGTTATGCTCTTATAGTGAGTAAATGCACCGTAGCGATTGCCTTGCGCAAGCATTGCATGAATCATCATTGCATGGTAGTGTTCTTCAAATACATTATGTAAAAGTGCTGCAGAGCAAACATCGATTACATCATTATATAAATGTTGGTCATAAAGCATTGTTACATAGCTGTTCACACAATCAAAGTATTGCCTGCGATAAAATGAAGTAAGCGACTCTACCCATTTCTCGTCGGAGATATCTTCTAAATAGTCTCCGGTATAAAGCTCCATCAAGCGTGCTCCTGCAGCCTTTAGCTCGTTATCGGGTAAACCTGCCTTTATATCGCCTGCAAGCTTATCAAATTCAAAAGCATCAACGCATACTGATGCTTCAGAGTTCCACCCATAATTTCTATGTTGTGAAAGAATATATTGCCTTCCGTGCTCATCTGTCTCAGGGAGTTGTTTGCGAAGCCTATATACAAGGTTCTGAAGTGCTTTGCGCGGGTTTACAACATCATCTTCCTGCCATAAGATGTCTATTAGTGCTTCAGGCGGAATAAACTTGCCCTTGTTAGCCAGGAAGTATCTAAACAGCATCCAAACACTATCCGCCCTAGGTGAAATGTTGCTTAAGACTGTGCCGTCATATTCAACTAAGAGCCCCCCAAAAAGTTTAACTGACAGCTTAGCAGAGCATTCTTGCATGCATACACCTCCATTTGGCGAAATCAAACCCACAAATGACATAATATTCTATAAGTATACATTTTAACTGTAAGTTTTACAATAGTATGCTTTGGAATTAGGCAATTCGAAATGTTATGTTAAAATAGTATATTATCTAAAATATATGTTGCATTTTCTGTAACTATAGTTTATCATATAGCCATAATATGTGAATAGAGTTGTTTTGGAGAAATCCCAAGCGACAAAGGCAAACCCGCCGAAAGGCGGTGACGCAAAGCTAAAGGGCCTGAAATGGCAGCCAGCTACCGAAATGTGGTTTTTTTGTTTCCTCCGGCAAAACGGAGCAAGCAACTTATGGGTCCAACCCAAGGTTTGCTAACCCAAGCGACAAAGGCAAAACCGCCGAAAGGCGGTGACGCAAAGCTAAAGGGCCTGAAATGGCAGCCAGCTACCGAAAGGGGTATAAACATGAAAAAAAGTTGCCGTTTAACTTCTGTTCTTCTTGTTCTTCTATTCTTAATAAGCTTATTATTCCCGGCGACAGCCTTAGCTGCAGACAGTTGCTTTGATTTTTCGGGAGCAAGCGATGGCTATGTCATTGTTTTCTATGTTTCTGCATCAGACAAGCCTCTTAAGGTTGGTATTTCTAATGATGCAATTTCTTCGGTTATCTATTATGACTATTTTAGCAGCTCAAGAACAGGGTACACTCTCCCGCAAGGTGCTGCTGATGTGACAGTATCCTTATTTGAGAATGTATCGGGAGATAGCTATCGAAAGCTTAAAAGTCAAACTGTAAACCTATTTGCTATGCAGGGCGGTAGCATATCGCAAGACCAATACGCATCGCAAATCCCTGTAGGTTCAAATGAAAACATTGCTGTTGAACAAGCTGTTGTTAAAAACCTCCCTGCATCTGCAATGCAGTATCTGGGCAGTGTAAGTGAGATTTCTTTTAGGGCAAACGATAGTGTGAGCAAGAAAGCTGCAGAGCTAATAAAAGGTAAGAGTTCCACACAAGCAAAGGCTATGGCTATATACAGCTATATTGTGAAGAATTTCTCGTATAACTGGGATCTTTATTACGATGTAATCTATGGCCGCGTAACAAGATATACTCCGGATCCTAACTCGATTTTAAGGGCTAAAAAGGGCATCTGCTATGATATTGCTTCGTTATACGCTGCTATGATGCGAAGCGTTGGCATTCCCACAAAGCTCGTTAAGGGAAACTGCAAACCTGCCGGTGGCTACCATGCATGGAACAGCGTATATGATGAGGCTTCGGGTAACTGGGTTGATATGGATCTTACCTTGGATATGGCAAACCGCAAAGGCAAAGCAAGCAAATGGCGCAGAATTGGAAAAGGGTATTCACAAGAGAGCGCTTCATAGTATAAAATCATCCTCCAAGTGAGAAGTCGTTTAGCTCCCCCCAAGCTCGGCTTTTACCTTAGATTATGTGCAAACAAGCCACAGCTGTTTAATGCTGTGGCCTTGGTCGATTTGTAATCACCGATAAGCCGCATTCTTGCGGATCAAAGGGGATTAGCTACCTGCGCGCTTGAAAGCAAGCACTGCAATAGATTGGCCGATCATTCTTTGGAACGAACGGGATTTTGGTAGGCGCGCCGCACTGTGCGCAAACTGTGTCGTACATTTCACGCTCGCCGTTACGCTGGTTCTTTCTGGAATTGCGGCAGTCCCTGCAGCGCACGGGTTCATTTTGGAAACCCTTTTCTGCATAAAACTCCTGCTCACCGGTTGTGAACACAAATGTTGCGCCACAGTCTTTGCATACCAACTCTTTGTCCTGGAACATGGTTTAATCCCCTCTGCTTTGGATTATTTAGCACTAAACTCTGTCTGACCTGGTTTTTTCCCCCACACACGCCAACAGGAAGGGTCGCTCATAGCTTAATAAAAGCCCCCACTACTGCTTCTCTCAGGATGTTTTCTTGATTGGGTTTGCTTCATAGATCTCCCTTGTACGAAATGTTCAAGAAGTGATGAATTACGCCGAACCTTTTCAAATATCACCTGGTTGGTCTTACATCTAGGCCGCACCATGATTACCGGCACTTTGCCGGCTTACGTGGATCGTTTTGCCTGCGACTGGCTTCGATTTTCAACCACAGACCCAGAATTCAGATACCGCAACTATTATACAACGCGTAGTAAAAAAGCGCAATCATTATTTATTGAAGAAAAATGTCGAAACAGTTTACAAACTTAATTGCAGTGCATTTTGGGTTGATAATGTTATAATGTATTTGAAGTAATGAAAAGGGGGCACAGCTTGAAGCTTATATCTTGGAACGTAAACGGCTTGAGGGCGAATCTTAATAAAGGGTTTATTGATTTTGTAAATTCAGTAGATTCGGATGTTCTTGCCCTGCAAGAAACAAAAATGCAGGAAGGGCAGGCTGAAATAGATTTGCCTAACTATTATGAGTATTGGAACAGTGCAGAGAAGAAGGGCTATTCCGGCACTGCTGTGTTCTCAAGAACCAAACCGCTTGCTTCAACTTCAGGCATAGGTATTCCGGAACACGATAATGAAGGGCGTGTAATAACGCTTGAATATCCTTCCTTTTATCTCGTTAACTGTTATACCCCAAACTCCCAAAGAGAGCTTGCACGATTATCATATCGCATGGAGTGGGAGGATGCTTTCCGGGCTTATCTTAAACAGCTTGATTGTATTAAGCCTGTTGTGCTTTGTGGTGACCTAAATGTCGCTCACCAGGAGATTGATTTAAAAAACCCAAAATCAAATCGTTTAAATGCCGGCTTTACAGATGAGGAGCGTGCGAAAATGACAGAGCTCCTCTCGTCGGGTTTTGTTGACACATTTCGCAGGCTTAATCCGGATTTAACAGGTGCATATACATGGTGGAGCTACATGTTTAATGCAAGAAAAAACAATGCAGGGTGGCGTATCGATTATTTTGTAGTTTCCGAACGGTTAATGGCTAATGTTAAGGATAGCTTTATTCTTGCGGATATATACGGAAGCGACCACTGCCCTGTAGGGATTATTCTTGAAGGACTTGAGGCTTAAGGAATATGCAAATTATACTTGCATCAGAATCACCACGCAGGCGGGAACTGCTAGAGCTTATAGGCCTGAAGTTTTCATGCGTTGCGAGTAACATTGATGAAGCGGATCTTCTGAGCAAAACGCCTGAAGCTCTTGTTGAAGAACTAGCCTTGAAAAAAGCCATGGCTGTGAAAATGTCTAACCCAAATGACTGCATTATTGGTGCGGATACAGTTGTATACATCAACAATGAAATTATTGGGAAACCAGTTGACGGAAATGATGCCATACGTATTTTGGAAAAATTGCAGGGCCAGACACATACCGTTTATACAGGAGTTGCCGTTTTGTCCCCTAAACTGCAGTTGGTCAAACATGATGCAACACGAGTTACCTTTGCACCTATGGATAGCTCCGAGATCTTATGGTATGTTTCAACAGGTGAACCCCGCGACAAAGCAGGTGCGTATGGGATTCAGGGGCCTGGCGGAATCTTCGTAGAGCGGGTCGATGGCAACTATTTCACGGTTATTGGGATGCCACTGCCGCTGCTATATAGGATGTTGCGTGAAGCAGGAGCCATCAAATTTTAGCGAAGCGCACTCGATATTCGCTTCAAAGAACGCAAGAATTAGGCACTTACAATGAATAATATTATAGAAGAAAAACTAAAGCTGCTTCCGGCCTGCCCGGGTGTATATAAAATGCTTGATGCTTCTGGAGAAGTAATATACATAGGTAAGGCAGTTTCTCTAAAAAACCGGGTAAGGCAATACTTCCAATCCTCAAAGAGCCATCCGGCTAAAGTTGCCGCAATGGTGTCTCATATTGCAGATTTTGAAATCTTGCTTACATCCAATGAAACTGAAGCGCTTACGCTGGAAAGCAACCTTGTTAAGCAGATTCAGCCGCGTTACAATATTTTGCTCAAGGATGATAAACATTTCCCTTATATTCGGGTGGATTTCAAGCAAGATTTCCCGCAGGTTGAGGTTGTACGCCGAGTTCGAAAGGATTCTGCTCGATATTTTGGCCCTTACTTATCTGGCATTGCGTTGCGCGATGCTCTTAATGTTGTGCGTGAACATTTTCCGGTGCGCCACTGTAAGAAGAATTTAAAAAAGTCAATAGCACGGCATGAGCGCCCATGCCTTATGTATCATGTGGGGAAATGCTGCGCACCTTGTTCCGGGAAAGTAACTTCAAAAGAGTATCATGCGCTATTGGAACAAGTCTGCACCTTTCTTAAAGGTGATAGTGCAGCAGTAATTAGTTTACTTACTGAACAAATGCTCACAGCATCCGAAATGCTCGAATTCGAGCGCGCTGCCGCTTTGCGCAATCGTATTGATGCAATTAAAGCACTTGGTGAAAAGCAGCTTGCAATTACAGCCAGCGGTGTTGAGCAGGATGTATTTGCTTACTGCACACATGAAGGCGAAGCCCTTGTATTTGCGTTATTCATACGAGATGGTAAGGTAATTGCCACAGAGCAGTTTGATATTATAAATGCAGAAGAAGCCGACGCAAGCAACAGCGAAGCAATTTCTGCCTTTCTAAAGCAATACTATACAAATGCTATCTATATCCCAGAAGAGATTCTGCTTTGCGCACAAGCAGCTGAAGCTATGAGCATAACTAACTGGCTTTCTACTCGCCGCGGCAAACGTGTTAAAATCCATGTGCCTCAAAGAGGCAAAAAGCTTAGGCTAACCGACCTTGCTAAAAAGAACGGAATGGATCTATTGCAACAGAAGCATCTCTTAAAGCTTCATGCATGGCAACGAGGTGAGGGGGCGCTTGCTTTGCTCGCAGGTTTGCTTGGGCTTTCATCCTTACCAGAACGCATGGAATGCTTTGACTGTTCACATATGCAAGGCAGAGACACCGTGTGCTCAATGGTAGTATTTCTGCATGGAGCCCCAGCTCCCAAAGAGTATAGACGTTTTCGCATAAAGTCAGCAACTGATGGGGATGATTGCGCTTCAATGCGCGAAGCACTAAAGCGTAGGTTTTCACGCGCAATGGATGCTGACGAGCGTTTTTATGTGCTACCTGATTTACTGGTTGTAGATGGCGGTCGAGCTCAGCTTAATGTTGCAGAGGAAGTGTTGTGTGAATACGGGCTTTCCAATATTGAAACAATTGGGCTAGCTGAACATAGCGGCGGTATCTACTGCAGAAGCAGCCATGAACCAATAATACTTGAACGCTCTAATCCTACATTGCAATTATTAGAGCGCCTAAGAGATGAAGCACATCGTTTTGCAGTTTCATATCACAGAAGCCTGCGAGGAAAGAACACGCTTTATTCCAAGCTTGATGAAATACCCGGTGTAGGGAGTAAGCGCAAACGAATCCTCTTTGCTGCTTACCCAACGCTTGAAACTATGCAGTCTGCAACTAAGGCAGAGCTTTCTACGCTTAAAGGTATAGATAAACGCACTGCAAAAGCTGTATTTGAATATTTTAATAAATAAAGAAACCTCAAGTAAAAGTGCAATTCTGTGCGTTTTCTTAAGCCTAAACATTTCTTTATTTAGTTTTCGTTCAACCTGCATTATTTAACTAAGCTTGTGCAATAATACCATGTAATGAGGTGGTATTATGGAGCAAAGATATAGTGATATGCACACTCTTCTTAAGAGCGATGCAAATGCCTGGAAGTACTTCAATATGCTTCCAGACTATGTGCGGGATCATATAAGTTCACGCGCAGGAAGTGTTAATACATTCTCCAGCCTGCAAGCCTATGCTCAGAACCTACTAAAGGGAGATATTTAGCGTAATTGCTGAACAAAAAGCTTACTGTGTAGTGCTGTTTTAGCTTAGCTTTAAGCAAAGCTGTAAATTAGGGTTGTGTTCTTCAAGCAGCTTTTTAAGAAGTTCAAAACTTTTCTTTGCATTTAGTGAATTATAATCCGCTTCGAATTCAGGTGAAAACATAACGCAAAGGGTATTTTCGTAAAGCATGGCACTTGCTGCATTTTTTGCATTTTGAAAGAGTGCAAAGTTTTTTAATTGAAGTGCTTTACACAGTTCGCACCAAGCCGGAGCATAGCGTGCATCGTCATTTGCTTTTGCCTTGCTAAAGCTTTCCAAGCAGCCCGCATCTGCGAAAAGTTGTTTTTGTTCCACCGCTTTTGGGTTGTCAGTATGGAAAGACATTGGAATATCTTGCTTTTGTTCTGGAGTTTCTGGCCTTGTGGAAGTTGTGAGGTCTTTATTAAAGCTCATATCTGGAATAGTAATTTCTGCAGGCAGTACTTTTTCCTGGTAAGCTGAGTGCAGTTTGTTTTGCAGTGATGCTTCTATTCGTGATATTCGTTCAGATAGGGCGAGGAAGTTCTGTTCGTTTTCAGGCAGGCAAATTCGAACTAAAGCAGTCTCAAGTAAAATACGCGGCAGCTTTATCCACTTTAAGTCATTTTGCGTGCGAGAAAGCAGTTCTAATGCTCGTAACAACCTCAGTTGAGAGCAAATCTTTGCTTGTGAGTAATATCGCTCCAAGGTATCCGAGGTACATTCGAGCAGATCGGCGCAATTGTTGCATGCTTTTACTAATAGGAGAGCACGGAAATGCTGTGTGAGGCTACTTGTAAAGACTCCTATGTCTCTTCCGCCTTTTACAACTTCATCTAATAGAAGAAGGGCTTTAGCAGCATCTGATTCAAGTAACGCATCTGCCATGTTAAATAGAAAATCTGGGTGCATGCTGCCAAGAACATCATAGACATCGTTTTCAGCAACATGATGGCCGCAAAACGATAGGCATTGGTCAGCAAGGCTAAGCGCATCGCGCATGCTTCCGTCTGCAGCACTTGCAATTGCGTGCAGACCGCCTTCATCTATAGATTTTCCTGTGCAGCTTAGTATTTGCGTTAGCCTTTCAACAATGCTTGTTACTCTTAACCTTCGAAAATCAAAGCGCTGACAGCGGGATATTATGGTAGCAGGTATCTTTTGGGGTTCTGTAGTTGCAAGCATAAAAACCATGTATTCTGGAGGTTCCTCCAGTGTTTTTAGAAGCATGCTTGCAGCTTCAGATGTAAGCATATGTGCTTCGTCTATAATGTATACTTTGTAACGCAGCTTAAAAGGGGTAAATCGAGCTTTTTCCAAGAGAAGGCGCATTTCTTCTATTCCTCTATTAGAAGCAGCATCTAGTTCAACAATATCAATATCATTTTCGTTAACACTCGAGCAACCTTCGCAATTACCGCAGGGCTCACCTTCATTTGGGGTTAGGCAGTTAAGCGCACGGCTGAATATTTTTGCTGTGCTTGTTTTGCCAGTGCCCCGGGCGCCGCTGAACAGATATGCATGCGATAAATTATTATATTTGATTTGGTTTTTGAGTGTTGTCGTAATATGCTCCTGGCCTATGAGTTCACTGAAGCGTCTCGGCCGGAATTCCCTGTATAGCGCCTGATATGACATTGCCGCACTCCTTTAGGTTTTAGATGGTTGAAATCTAATTTTATCGATTAATTATAGACAAATCACCATTTGTACTATTGTACCATTGGATATCACCAATATTCAATCAATGCTGATTTGTTGGCTGATTTGTTGCGCCTAACACCTAATCATAGCTGTTTGGATTGTATATTCTGGTTTTGGCACAATTATATATTTGCACCCAACAAAGCAACAACTATACAATAGAGCTATAAAGCTTGGCAGAAATGGGCAAGGGCCCGACAGTGCCATAATGACGTATAAGGAGCGTATTTGTATGGTAAAGTATGCAACCCGAATGTCCGGCATGTCCGGCAGCATAATTAGAGAAATTCTAAAGCTTATGGCGGACCCGGAAATAATCTCCTTTGGAGGCGGAAACCCTGCAAAAGAAGCTTTCCCTATTGGAACTGTAGAGCGAATTGCGCATGAAGTGCTTGAACAAAACGGCGCCAGCATACTTCAGTATGGCACTACAGAAGGGTATCCACCTCTTCGCACTTCTTATCTTGAACATCTCGTACATCCAAAAGGTGTGCAGGCAAAAGAAGAAAATGTGCTTATGCTAACAGGCTCTACACAGGGTTTAGACCTTACGAGTAAAGTGTTTTTAGACCCAGGTGATGTTGTGCTTGTTGAATCTCCTACTTTCGTTGGCGCACTGCAGGCGTTTCGTACTTATCAAGCTCAGTGTGTACCCATTGAAATGGATGATGAGGGCATTGACATTAATGAGCTTGAAGAGAAAATTCGCATTCATAACCCCAAGCTCTTTTATGTTATCCCCACCTTCCAAAACCCAACAGGAAAAACGCTTGGGCTTGAGCGCAGGCGTGCAATAGCTGAGCTAGCCTCCAAGTATGATTTTATAGTGCTTGAGGATGACCCATATTGCGATTTACGTTATCGCGGCGAAGCAGTGCCGCCTATAAAAACATTTGATAAAACCGGTAATGTAATAATGCTTAACAGCTTCAGCAAGATTTTATCTCCTGGTCTGCGCGTTGGAGCCCTTGTAGCTGAGCCTGACATTGTAAGAAAGCTTACTGTTGCAAAGCAGAGCAGTGATACGCATACATCGAACCTCACTCAAGCAATTGCCGATTCATTCCTAAGGCAAGGATTGTTGCCCGAACATTTAAAACAGGTAATTGCGATGTATACTAAGCGGCTTGATGCAATGTTGGATGGCATCAGTAAGTTCTTCCCATCGTCATTCCGTCATACACAGCCTGAAGGCGGCCTTTTCGTGTGGGGTGAGTTCCCTGGAACCCCTGACATGCCTGCAATACTAAAACGCGCTACACAGGAGGCAAAGGTTGCATTTATTCCTGGCCAGTATTTCTATACTGATGTGACTACAATGGGCCAAAACACAATGCGGCTTAATTTCTCCTCATCAACACCTGAACTCATGATGGTTGGCCTTGAGCGACTTGGGAAGCTTATAAGCCAGAGCATATAAGCTCAAATAATAGCATAATAAACCCCGTATTAGAAGTTTAACTAAGGCGGGGTTTTTGCTTATTCTTTTTAGATACAACCCTTCTATTTGTAATCCATCATAAATGTATTAACATGCGGAAAACAAAGCAACTATCTCATAAGTATTGGTTTAACGACTCACCTATATCTCTCTCTGGTAGAACTCCCAATTCTGTGGTATGATTCGGTTAGTGTTAAACTTCCGGTGGCTAAGCTGTTTGCATTTGGGCGCAGAAATGCCACTTTGAATAAGGCTGCTTAGTTCTTTCAAAGCAAATAAACATGGAGTGAAGATGCTGCTTAATTGGGAAACTCTCCAATCCTGTGTGGCTAATTGTGATAAATGTGCTTTATCAAAAGAGCGCACTTTACCTGTTCTTGGTGAAGGCAATTTGAAAGCAGATATTCTTTTTGTAGGGGAAGGGCCTGGGCGTGATGAAGATGCTCAAGGCAGACCGTTTGTTGGGCAAGCTGGTAAGCTGCTTGATAAAATGCTTGCATCAATCGGACTTGAGCGAGCCGAGGTGTACATATCAAATATTATTAAATGCAGACCGCCAAAGAACAGAACTCCGCTGCCAGAAGAAGCAAACATGTGTTTGCCATATCTGCGTGCCCAGACAGCTCTGCTAAAGCCTAAGATTATCGTCTGCCTTGGGGCTACAGCGGCTATGTATATTTATGACCCAAATGTGAAAATTACACGCGACCGAGGCATATGGAAGGAAAAGCGGGGTGTTCTGATAATGCCCACTTACCACCCAGCAGCGCTTTTACGAGATTCGAAGAGAAAAGTTGAAGCCTGGGCTGATATGAAATCACTACAAGAGAAACTATTAACACTTAATGCTGATTCTTCTGAATGCATTGAAAATCAGAAATTAGCAACTGAAATGAAACGGGGGGACAACTAATGGCAGGCCATTCCAAATGGGCTAATATCAAAAACAAAAAGGAAAAGACCGATGCTCAACGGGGTAAAGCCTTCACAAAGATTGGTCGAGAAATTGCAATTGCTGTTAAAGAAGGTGGCCCTGATCCAATAAATAACTCAAAGCTTAGGGATGTAATTGCAAAGGCAAAGGCAAACAACATGCCAAACGATAATATTGCGCGTTCTATTAAAAAAGCCTCTGGCGAAATGGGTACGGTAAACTTTGAAGAATGCACATATGAAGGCTACGGTCCTAGCGGCGTAGCAGTTATAGTTGAAGCAGTTACGGATAACCGTAATCGAACTGCTGCTGAAATGAGATATATATTCGACAAAAGCGGAGGTTCCTTAGGGGCGGCAGGTTGTGTATCATGGATGTTTGATAAAAAAGGGATTATTGTCATCGAAAGAGATAATAAGCTTAATGAAGATGAAGTTATGATGGCAGCACTTGAAGCAGGCGCCGAGGATTTTGCTGCGCTTGATGATGCATTTGAAGTCTATACAGCAGCTGATGATTTTTCGCAAGTGCGCGAAGCACTTGAAAACTTAGGCTATGATTTAATTTCATCTGATTTGGGCATGGTTCCACAGAATTCGGTAGATATAGTTGATCAAGAAACAGCAGCTAAGGTCGAGCGGTTTTTGGATTTACTAGATGATAATGATGATGTGCAGGATGTATTCCATAATGGCATATTACCCAAGGAAGCGCAGGAAAACTAAATGTACTCCAAAGACAAAAGGCGTAATGAAGGCATGCACTATTTGCATGGAGGTCAAATGAAAAAGGTAAAACTATTATTCTTGCTGGGCGTGCTGGTAGCTGTAGTTATCGGATGTAAATCGCGAGAAGAAATTGATAAAACTGTTAAGGAACAAAAACCTGCTCAAGAAATAGTTATAAAACAGGAGCTGGAGAGAGATGAACGCATACTAACAGTAATGGGGAATGGGGAAATAGAAGTATCGCCCGATTTATTATGGGCCGAATTTGCTGTTAAAACGCAGGCAAGCATTGCTGAAGAAGCACAAGAGCAAAACACATTAAAGGTTGATGCAGTTGTTGAAGCAATTCAAGCAATAGGCATAGCACGTGAAGACATAAGAATCACAGAAGCCAGTATTCTCCCAGTAAACGACCATGATAAAATACTTGCTCAAATTTCAAGTTATGAAGTCTCAAATATTGTTGTTATAAAAACACAGAAAGTAAAACAGGCAGGCAACTTGGTTTCCGAAGCAGTTAAAGCAGGTGCTGAGGAGTTGCTAAGGCTTGAGTTTGCGTTAGTGGATGCAAAAAAGCATTATCAAGAAGCCCTTTCGTTAGCAGTAGCTGATGCATACGAAAAGGCGCATATTATCTCGCTTGCTTCTGATGTTGATATAATTGGACCTCTATCAATATACGAGAATAGCGAAAACCCACGAATGCTGAGCCAGTCGGTCTTCCCCACTAATCAAGAGCCCGAAATAAACAGTATCCCTATTCAAGCAGGGTTGATTTTGGTAACTGCCCAAGTTAATGTTGAATTCTATCTCAAGTGGCCCGGCGTTTTACGGGGTTAAGTTCAATAGCTTTACTACGCTATTTTGGTGCAATTCGGGCAACTTAAGGTTAGCTTTAAGTTGTCTTTTTCATTCATATAGCCTGCAAGCAACATAATGGTTCGGCTTGTATTCTTTAAATGAGGGCTTATTACAATTGCTTTTTCGCGACAGCAAGGGTGAGGCGCTGTTGATATAAGTTTATACAATATAGTAGGGGCATTGCACATCTTATTTTTTCCTGACACATTTAGCATTAAACCTTATTTATTGACTAATTACATTAGTATTCTATCATGAATCAATTAGGGATTAAGCTTACATAGCAAAATTCGTAGTAGCTTGCTCTATACAAGTGCGCTGACTTACAGCTAATCATTTGCATTCCTTAGCTAATATGCAGATTAGTTTTGCTATCTTAGGCATAGACTAACCTTCGCAAGCAAAGGGTTGTGTAAACTTGTTTAGCTATTAATATTTAAGAATCGCGAGTGTTGATATATCAAAGAAAAGGGAAAATAGAGGTGAACAGCCTGCTTATTATATGCTATGAGTTCGTTGTCGAAATATTCCCCTTCATTTTGGCGTTAATTTATTTTCGGATATTGCCCAAGCACCAAAGTGTTAAAAGACGATATCTTTTGCCTGCAATTACTTTTGCCCTATATTTAATTGGAGTTTTTCACTTTACGCAAGCAGGCACATTATGCGAACTGCGCAGGTTTGGAATTAAAATATACTCGAGTCAAATAAATACTTTGCCGTTTTCGCGAGAGATAGATGTAGTGACTTACTTGCAAAACATACTGCTTTTCATCCCATTAGGGTTTCTTTTGCCATTGCTATGGACTGAAACTAACAAGTTAGCTTATATTGCTTTGTTCGGCTTTTCGCTTTCAGCGCTTATAGAGATTAGCCAGCTTTTTAACAACAGAAGAAGCGATATTGATGATTTGATTCTAAATACAACTGGAGCATTAATCGGGTGCCTGCTTTTCAGGTGCCTTTCGTATTTTTCAAAATGGTCTGGCAAAGCTGTTGGCAACTACAGAGTTGAACCAATTGTTTATGTTGCAGCCATATTTTTAGGTCGGTTCTTGTTTTTTGACGAATTAGGCATTGCAAAATTACTTTATGACTTTTAAGTGCATGTGCATTGAATAGCGCGTTTTAGTAACGGGCATATTCATAAGATGGAAATAAGCAAATATATGGGATTCGGTAGGAAAGATGCTAAATGAAACAATTTCAATAGGAAAACCGGTAATCAGAAAAGACATACAAGACAAAGTGGCTGGCAAAACAAAATTTTGCAGCGATAAAATTTTGCCCCCGGCGTTATATGCAAAGTTGGTTATAAGCCCTCATGCACACGCAAACATGAAAAAGATAGATATTACTCAAGCAATGCATGCAAGGGGCGTACAAGCTGTTATAACCGGGGAATCTGCTGCTGGAATTATGACTGGCACCTTTGTTGAAGATAGGCCACCAATTGCTATTGGCCGGGTTAGATATTTGGGTGAACCAATTGCTGTTGTGGTTGCAAATAGCAAACTTGAAGCCATAAGGGCAGCCGGGTTGATAAAAATAGAATATGAACAGTTGCCTGTAATAAACTCGCCGGGCGATGCAATTAAACCAGACGCTCAACTAATTCACGAAAAACTTGGAGATTATAGGCTTGTAAAGGAATGTTGGCCTGTACAGGGCTCAAATATTGCAAACCATGTAAGAATAAGAAAAGGCGATATGGCAAAGGGGTGGAAAGAAAGTGAGGTGATTGTTGAGGCGAGCTTCACACTTGGTGAGAGGATGAGACCTGGCTATATTACATCCACTTTCCCAAAGCTACTTGCGAAACATGATTTTAGAAGAATTCGTTTTCATGATCTAAGACATAGCTGTGCTAGTTTGCTTCTAGCCAATAATGTACCGATGAAGCAGATCCAAGATTGGCTCGGTCATAGTGATTTCTCAACTACAGCTAATATTTATGCTCATCTTGATTACAGCTCAAAATTATCATCAGCTCAAGCTATGGTTGAAGGACTGAACTTTGGAAACATGATTGAGGACACAGGCACAGTTGAAGGAGAGGAAGCTAATGCACCTACACCCCCATAAAAGAAAAAACGACTTTCCTATGCAGAGGAAAATCGTTAGATTCTGGCGGAGAAGGAGGGATTTGAACCCTCGCGACGACTTTTCATGCCGTCCTACCGCTTTTCGAGAGCGGACCCTTCAGCCACTTGGGTACTTCTCCAATATTTATTTCTAAACATCAGCCCTCAGAAATTCTCTGGAAATTGGAGAGAACTGATGGAGAGAACTAAGCAAAATTTTAAGTTTTACAGGCCTCCAAAAGCCTGGTATATCAAGGTTTAGGGTGATTTTAGTTCCAAATAGCACCGTTTATTTCGAGTCCGTTAAGTACACCAAGCCAGTATTTTGAGCTTTCCGTTGCGCCCACCCAC
>CAYWTY010000003.1:0-59360 GCA_964461335.1 uncultured Oscillospiraceae bacterium | reverse complement strand
GCTCCCCGTTGCTCTTGGTCTACCGCTCTACCCCAACTATTGACATAGAGCCAATATAAGCTTTAAATAAGCTCGAGGAGCACCATCTCTGCTGCGTCACCTCTGCGCGGGCCAAGCTTGAGCATACGGGTATAACCGCCGCGGCCAACTTCTTTTGCGCGCTTATCATACTTTGGAGCAAGCTCGCGGAAGAGTCTTTCAACAACAGGGTGCGCCTTGTCTGCTGTACGCTCCTTATATTCGGACTTACTCTCCTTTTTGGACTTAAACTCGGGTATATCATACAGATATGCCATCAGCTGCCGCCTTGCGTGGAGCTTGCTGGGCAAATCGTTATGCACCTCGCGTTCAACAATTTGAAGCTTTTCATTTCGTGTTTGTTTTTTAACTACAACGCTGTTTTGATATTCATTTACAGCAAGCGTAATCAGTCTTTCTGCAATTGGCCGCACTTCCTTTGCGCGCTCCATGGTGGTAATGAGCTTCCCGTTCCATATGAGTGCAGTTGTAAGGCCGCGCAGTGTTGCAACGCGCTGATCCGTGGGTTTTCCCAGCTTGCGGTTTGCCATAATGGTTTCCTCCCTAAGGTAAGTATGTTATTCTTCGCTGTTGCGCAGAGAAAGCCCCAAAGCCGCAAGCTTCAGCTGCACTTCCTCGAGTGATTTTCTGCCGAGGTTCCTAACCTTCATCATTTCCTCTGCATTACGCTGAACAAGCTCGTCAACTGTGTTTATGCCTGCACGCTTAAGGCAGTTATAGGAGCGCACAGAGAGGTCGAGCTCTTCAATGGTCATTTCAAGGATTTTTTCTTTTTTATCTTCTTCCTTTTCAACCATTATCTCAACCCCGTGCACATGCTCTGTAAGGTTTGTAAAGAGCGTAAGGTGCTCTGAGAGAATCTTTGCTGCATAGCTTACTGCTTCATCAGGCCCAAGGTTTCCAGAAGTCCACACTTCGAGAATAAGCTTATCAAAGTCAGTCGAAGAGCCTACTAAAGTATCCTCAACTGTATAGTTTACCTTTTCAACAGGCGTATAAATACTGTCAACAGGTATTTCACCTATACTCATCCCCGGGTGCTTGTTCTTATCAGCCAGTACATAGCCCCTGCCATGGCCAAGCGTGATTTCCATGTGGAGTTTTGCATTTTCAGAAAGCGTAGCTATATGGAGCGTGGGGTTTATGATTTCAACCTCTGCATCCGGCTTAATATCCTGCGCTTTAACCTCGCAAGGCCCAACTGCATCAAGCAGCAGGCGCTTTGGTTCGCTGGAAAAAAGGCGGGCGCAAATCTCCTTAAGGTTGAGTATAATCTCAGGCACATCTTCTTTTATGCCTTCGATTGTAGAGAATTCATGAAGCACACCATCAATCTTGACTGAGGTAACTGCGACTCCGGGCAAAGAGGAAAGCAGCACGCGGCGCAAAGAATTGCCAAGCGTTGTGCCGAACCCGCGTTCGAGCGGTTCCACCTTATATTTGCCGTAAGTGTCTGTTTTCTCAATACACTCGATTATGGGCCTTTCAATCTCAATCATTTGTTTCCTCCTTTTTAAGCCCTGCTGCTGCGCGGCGCAGCAACATCACCCATACGACTAAGAGTAAGCGAGTAGGGAACTAAGCCTTCTTAACATATAAGCGCCCTGTCCGGCTTTGCCCAACAATTTTATGGCGCTTACCTTGAATAGAACTCAACGATTAAATGTTCCTCAATCGTAAGGTCGATATCATCGCGCTCAGGCATTGCAACAATTTTGCCTGTGAGGTTTTCTGCATCCATTTCAAGCCATTTAGGAACAGGCTTCCCTGCCCCCTGTTCGCGCAATGCTTTAAAGCACTGTAAATCGCGCGAACGTTCCTTAACGCTTATAATATCGCCCGGTTTAATCAGGTAGCTCGGTATATCAACCTTTTTACCGTTAATACGAAAATGGCCATGCATCACAAGCTGGCGCGCCATTGGGCGGCTTTCGCCAAAGCCAAGGCGGTAAGCCACATTATCAAGCCTGCGCTCGAGCAGGCAAAGCATGTTTTCACCTGTTACTCCACGCATATTTGCGGCCATATCGAAGTATTTCCGGAATTGTGATTCCAATACACCGTATGCACGACGGCACTTTTGTTTTTCCCTCAATTGCACGCCGTACTCGGACTGCTTGCGGGCGCGCGCCTGGCCATGCTGGCCCGGCGGGGTGTGGCGCTTAATAACAGAGCATTTTGCACTGTAGCAGCGGTCACCTTTTAAAAACAGCTTAGTCCCCTCGCGGCGGCAAAGCCTGCAAACGGAATCCGTATATCTTGCCATTTTGGTTTGCCTCCTTATACTCTTCTGCGCTTAGGCGGACGGCAGCCATTGTGAGGAATTGGCGTTACGTCCTTAATCATGTTTACTTCGAGCCCTGCAGTCTGCAGTGCGCGTATTGCAGCTTCACGGCCTGACCCAGGCCCTTTAATATAGACTTCAACAGTATGCAGCCCATGCTCCATTGCTGCCCTTGCTGCTGCTTCAGCAGCCATTTGCGCTGCATAGGGTGTGGATTTTCGCGACCCGCGAAACCCTAACCCACCTGCAGATGCCCATGAGAGCGCATTGCCTGAAGTATCTGTTATTGTGACCATGGTATTATTAAAGGAGGAGCGGATATGCGCTGCACCGCGCTCTATATTTTTCCTTTCGCGACGCTTTCGCGAAACTGCCTTTTTAATTTTAGCCTTTGCCATTCTCGCCTACCTCCTATCTCTTCCTGCCCATTATGCGCTTAGGGCCTTTGCGCGTACGCGCATTCTGCTTTGTGTTTTGCCCACGCACAGGCAGCCCCTTACGGTGACGTACACCGCGATAGCAGCCTATTTCCATGAGCCGCTTAATATTCATGGAGACCTCGCGCCTAAGGTCGCCTTCAACCTTGACATTATGGTCAATATACTCTCTAAGCTTGCTTACATCACTCTCGGATAAATCGCGCACGCGGATGGTTGAATCAACACCGCATGCAGTGATGATTTCGGACGCGGTCTTTCTCCCGATGCCGAAAATATAAGTCAGGCCTATTTCCACGCGCTTGTCTCTGGGCAGGTCCACACCAGAAATACGTGCCATATGGTTATTACACCTCCTGTAAAATTAGCTTTCGCGCTATATGCTCTAAGCCCGCCGGTTTGCGCTTCTTAAGAGCGCCAGCCGCACCGAGCGGGGGATTTTCTCTTTACGGAACCTAAGCGCTTGCAAAAGGTTCCTGTTGTTCACCTAACCCTGCTTTTGTTTATGCTTTGGGTTATCGCAAATTACCATGACCCGCCCCTTACGCTTTATGATTTTGCATTTTTCGCAAATGGGCTTGACCGAAGGTCTGACTTTCATAACTGTTCCTCCTAAACTCAAAGGCAGCTTATTTTTTTGCTCGCCAGGTTATTCTTCCGCGCGTAAGGTCATAGGGGGAGAGCTCCACTGTAACCTTGTCGCCCGGCAATATGCGGATAAAATTCATTCTGAGCTTTCCTGAAATATGCGCCAGTATTTTATGCCCGTTTTCGAGTTCCACCTCAAACATAGCGTTTGGAAAGGAGTCGGAAACAACGCCTTCAACTTCGATAACGTCCTGTTTTGACAAACTATCCCTCCTTAGCTGTTTTGTCACAATTGTACCCGAGGTTAAGCAGGCAGTTGCGTATTTCTGCATCAAACACCTGTTTGCCCCCGAGAATCTTAGTTTTTATGCCTTCTGCCTCTGTCGGCTCAAGCTTTATATGCTTGACCTTCTTTTTTTTGGGGCTGCCGAGCTTTCGTAGGCAGCCATCGGCTAAAAGCAAATGCTCTGCGTCCGCACAGCCAACAACTAGGAAGGCTCTGCCGCTATCTCTGCCTGCGCGGCTTATAGCCACCCGCCCAAGCAGTTCCTTGGTACATTCGTTCATTCGCTACCCACCTCCGCGGGATGTTGTGCCTCGGATTTTGTTAAAAGCAGCGGCGCTTTGTCAGTAATTGCTATGGTATTTTCATAGTGCGCACTTGGTTTTCTATCGCTTGCAATAACAGTCCAGCCGTCAGAAAGCACGCTTACAGCTGCACTTCCCATGTTAATCATTGGCTCTATTGCAATCGTCATCCCTGCTCTAAGCGTTAACCCATGACCTTTGCTGCCGAAGTTTGGCACATCGGGCTGCTCGTGCATTGAGCGGCCTATGCCATGGCCTACAAGCTCGCGCACAACCCCATAACCGTTTGCCTCAGCATGCTCTTGAATTGCAAAAGAAATATCACCAATTCTAAAGCCTTCTAAAGCAAAATTCAACCCTTTGTAAAAGCATTCCTCTGTAACGCGCACCAGCCGCTCAACCTCAGCAGAGGGCTTGCCTATAAAATACGTGCGCGCTGCGTCCGAATGCCACCCGCCAAGGCACGCGCCAACATCAACGCTTAAAATATCCCCATCAAGCAGCTTGCGCTTTGACGGTATGCCATGGACGACTTCTTCGTTAACTGAGGCACATATACTTGCGGGGTACCCACGGTAGTTAAGAAACGATGGCTCTGCGCCCCTTTGACGAATAAGCTTAAACGCAGCTTCATCAAGTTCGAGCGTAGAAATACCTGGCACTGCCATGCGCTGCATTAAAAGCAGCACTTCTTCAACTATTCGGCCCGATTTTCGCATAAGCTCAATTTGGGCTTTGCTTTTAATTGTAATCCCCTGCATCATGGCACTAACATAGCTGCGATTTTCGCATCCACTTCCTCAGGCGACCCCTCTCCGCTTACAGTGCGCAAGAGCCCCTTTTGGCTGTAATAGGCAATAAGCGGGCGTGTCTCAGCCTCATAAACTGCAAGGCGGTTTTTAACTGTTTCTAATTTGTCGTCTTCACGCTGGTAAAGCACGCCGCCGCAGCTGCAGGTGTTTTCCGCATAATGTGAAACATGGTAAATTGCCCCGCAGTCAGGGCATCTGCGCCTGCCGCTTATTCTTTTTATAATTATTTCAAAGTCCACCTCGAGGTATATAACTGCATCAAGTTTTACAAACTGCTCGAGGGCGTCTGCTTGTGCAATAGTCCGCGGGAAGCCGTCTAATATGTATCCGTTTTTGAACTCAGGCTCTTTAAGCTTTGCCTTTACCATATCAATAATGACAGAATCCGGTACAAGCTCGCCTTTTTCAATATATGAGTGCGCCTCTAAGCCAAGCTTGGTTTTTGCAAGAAGCTCTGCTCGAAGCATATCACCTGTGGAAATATGCTTAATACCATAGCGCCTGCACAAAAGCGCTGCCTGAGTACCTTTGCCCGCACCCGGCGGGCCCAAGAGTACAAGCCTCATGCCTTCTCCTTTTCTCAGTTCAAGAAGCCCTTGTAATGGCGCATAAGCATCTGGTTTTGCAGCTGCTCCATTGTTTCAAGCGCAACGCTTACCATAATAAGCACGCTTGTCGGGCCGAAAGGGGATTTAATGCTGAGCGCCCCGAGAAACAGGTTAGGGATTATGGCAATAACAGCAAGGAATAGCGCACCGAAAAGCGTCAGCCTGCTGCTTATACGCGCAAGATAGTCGCTTGTCGGCTTACCGGGTCGAATGCCTGGTATAAAGCCGCCGTATTGCTGGAGGTTCTTGCTCATTTCAATGGGGTTAAACGAAATTGTTGTGTAAAAATACGCAAACCCTACAATGAGCAGTGCGTAGAAAATGTAGTAAACCACAGTTCCCTGCTGAAGGTATTTAACATAGAACGCAGTAAAGCCCTGCAAAATGCCCTGCTGATAGTTTTTGTCAACTATTTGAATTATCATAAGCGGCAGCTGCATAATTGTCATTGTAAATATCAAAGGCATTACCCCGTTTGCATTTGCCTTCATGGGGATATGCGTGCTTTGCCCGCCATAGAGCTTGCGCCCAACAACGCGCTTTGCATACTGCACAGGCACACGGCGCACGCCTTCGTTAATATATACGACAAGCGTTATGATTGCAACTACGAGCAAGAGCATAAGCGGCAGTGACCATAGAGAAATCGCTCCATCGCGGATATTCCCGTAAAGCGTAATTGCAGTAGTAGGAATCTGTGACATTATAGACGCGAAGATAATCATGGAAATTCCGTTTCCTATGCCGTTTTCTGTTATGCGCTCACCAAGCCACATTAAAAATGCGGTTCCGCCTGTTGCAATAATACCGATTGTAGCATATGTAAACAGATTTGCCTCATATACTGCGCCACTTCCTAAGCTTAGCACTATGCCTACAGACTCAACCAAAGCAAAGCCTATACCAACATAGCGTGTAACTTCCTGAAGCTTTTTGCGGCCGTCTTCTTCTTTTGCCATACGCTCTAACGCAGGAATGCCTATCTGCAATAGCTGCATTATGATGGAGCTTGTAATATAGGGCGAAATACCCATGGCAAATATAGTGAAGTTCTTAAAGCCGCCGCCGGAAAGCAGGTTCAAAAACCCGAGCGCATCATACTGGCCGACCATCTGTCCGATGTAGTTGGCATTAACGCCGGGTATGGGTATAAAGCACCCAAGCCTGTAAATCAGTATGAGCATAAGCGTTGTGAGAAGCTTTTTACGAATCTCCGCAATCTTGAACGCGTTTACCAGCGTCTTAAGCATCAGTCCATCACCTCTACGCTTCCGCCCTGAGCCTCTATGGCGTCTTTAGCAGTGTTGGAGAATTTTGCAGCTCTAACAGTGAGCTTCTTTGTAAGCTCCCCTTGACCAAGGACCTTAAGGCCGTCCTTTTTAATTTTGCTTATCAAGCCAAGCTCTTTTAACAAGGAAGCTGTAACAATCGTATCGTTTTCAAAGCAGTCAAGCACTGAGACATTTATAACCGTATATTCTTTTGCAAAAATATTCGTAAAGCCGCGCTTAGGCAGGCGCCTTGCAAGCGGCATCTGGCCGCCTTCAAAGCCGTGCTTCTTGCTCCCGCCGCGTGCTATTTGGCCCTTATGCCCCTTGGTGGAGGTCTTGCCCATGCCTGACCCTGTACCGCGTCCTACTCGCTTTGAAGCCCTTGTTGAGCTTAAAGCAGGCTTTAGCTCATGCAATTTCATGGTGTATCCCCCCTTATGCTTCTTCCACCTTAATAAGGTGTTTTACCTTAAAGATTTTGCCGCGAGTGCAGGCATTATCAGGCTGCACTGTAAAGCTGTTGATTTTCCTAAGACCAAGGGACTCAACTGTGGCCTTTTGGTCTTTTAAAGCGCCAATTGTGCTTTTTACAAGCGTAATTTTAAGCTGTGCCATTTTATACTCTCCTTTCTATGGGTCAGTCGAGGATTTCAGACACAGACTTGCCCCGAAGCCGCGCCACCTGCTCGGCTGTGCGCAACTGCATCAGGCCGTTCAATGTAGCCTTTACACAGTTTGAAGGGTTATTGGAGCCGTAGCTCTTTGTGCGTATATCTTTAACGCCTGCCATTTCGAGAACTGCGCGCGCAGGTCCGCCTGCTATAACGCCTGTTCCCTCTTCTGCAGGAAGCATCCGCACATGCCCTTTGCCAAATCGCCCCTCGACCTGATGGGGTATTGTGGTGCCGACAATCGGCACATCAAACATGTGGCGTTTTGCGGTCTCTATTCCTTTGCGTATAGCTTCAGGAATTTCTGCCGCTTTTCCCATTCCGATTCCTACACGGCCGTTTTCATTGCCAACAACCATAAGTGCTGAAAACCGGAAGTTGCGGCCGCCTTTTACAACCTTCGCAACTCTGTTTATATAGACAAGGCGTTCCTTAAACTCAGGCGCCTCCTGCTCAAAACGTCTATTCTGCATCATTTTCCTCCTTAGAAATCCAGCCCGGCACTGCGTGCGCCATCAGCAACAGCTGCAACCCGACCTGCGTAAAGGTACCCGCCTCTGTCAAAGACAACCTTGCTTATGCCCTTTTCAACTGCACGGCGGCCAATCAGCTCGCCTACCAGTTTTGCAGCCTCCACCTTGTTTTTTGCTTCAAGCTGGGGCTTAATATCTGCATCCAGCGTAGAAGCAGCTGCAAGCGTGCTGCCGATTTCGTCATTTATGAGCTGCGCATAAATATGGTTCAGGCTTCTGTATATATTGAGCCTCGGGCGCTCGCTTGTGCCAATAAGATGCCTGCGGGAGCGGGTATGACGCGTCTTGCGTACAGCGTTTTTATCTTTACTTGAAATCATTGCACTTACTCCTTCCTACGCATTATTTGCCCGTCTTGCCTTCCTTGCGGCGGATAACCTCATTGCTGTACCTGATACCCTTGCCTTTATAGGGTTCGGGTTCGCGTGCAGCGCGGATATTTGCCGCCATCTGGCCTACAAGCTGTTTATCTATGCCGGAAACAATAATGCGGTTTGGAGCCGGCACATCGATTTGTATTCCTTCTGGCTCTAAGAACTCGACATTGTGGGAGTACCCGAGGTTAAGCACAAGCTTATTTCCCTGCTTCTGTGCCCTATATCCTACGCCTGCTATTTCAAGCGTTTTAGAAAACCCTGTTGTTACCCCTAAAACCATGTTGTTAATGAGCGTGCGGCTTAACCCATGCAGCGAGCGGCTCCGCTTATCCTCGCCTTTACGGTTTACGTTAAGTGTACCCTCATTCTGTTCAATGCTGATTTCATGCGGAATTTGCTCAAAAAGCTGCCCTTTCGGGCCTTTCACAGTTACGGTGTTATCCTCACCGACCGTGATTGTCACTCCGCTCAATATATTGACCGGAAGTTTTCCGATACGCGACATTTCTACACCTCCTGTAAATGCGCTCTTCTACCATACATAGGCGAGTACTTCTCCGCCTACTGCTTGCTTGCGCGCTTCTCTATCAGTCATTACTCCGCGCGATGTTGAAACGATTGCTATCCCTAAGCCATTAAGCACCTTGGGCATTGCGTCCTTTCGAGCATAAACTCGAAGGCCCGGGCGGCTAATGCGCTTAATACCCACAATTACCCGCTGCCTGTTAGGGCCGTATTTGAGCTGGATACGGATGGACTTTTGCACGCCGTTCTCTATGAGCTCATACCCTCGGATATAGCCCTCGCTGAGCAGAATCTGCGCTATGGATTTCTTTATGGAAGATGCAGGAATTTCAACTGCATCGTGTTTTGCCACAAGCGCGTTGCGGATGCGTGTAAGCATATCTGCAATGGGATCGGTCATGTTTGTATCCTCCTTCTTACCAGCTTGCCTTGCGCACGCCGGGGATTTCACCCTTGTATGCAAGGTTGCGGAAGCAAATGCGGCAAATGCCATATTTACGCAGCACAGCGTGCGGTCTGCCGCATATTCTGCAGCGTGTATATGCACGCGTGCTGAACTTGGGTACGGCTTTTTGTTTATTTATCATGCTTTTTTTTGCCACGGTTTTCCTCCTTAATTCAGCCCTGGGCAAAGGGCATGCCCAAAAGGTTTAAGAGCTCTTTTGCCTCTTCATCGCTCTTTGCAGTTGTCACAAAAATAATATCCATGCCGCGCACTTTGTCTACGTCATCATAGTTGATTTCCGGAAAAATCAGCTGTTCCTTAACACCAAGCGCATAATTGCCGCGCCCGTCAAAGGATTTTGCGGAGACACCGCGGAAGTCGCGTACACGCGGCAACACAATATTCATGAATTTATCGGCAAAATAATACATTCTGTCACCGCGAAGCGTAACCTTTGCACCAACATTCATGCCTTCTCTAAGCTTGAAGTTTGCTACGGATTTCTTCGCCTTTGTAATAACAGCTTTTTGCCCTGAAATCAGCGAGAGCTCCTCACAGGCATTCTCCAAGCCCTTTGGGTTATCCTTTTCAGAGCCTAGCCCCATATTAAGCACGACTTTTTCAAGCCTTGGAATCTCCATTACGTTTTTATACCCGAACTTCTCCTGCATTTGAGGAGCAACCTCAGCCCTGTATTTTTCCTTAAGGCGAGGTATGCCGGATAAGGACTTCAAGTCTTCCTGTGCTGCTCTTTTCTTTTTTGCGGATGCTTGAGCTGCATCTTTTTTCGTTGTACTTTGCTTAGCTTGCTGCTTTGCCATTTGAAACTCCTCCCTTCCGGCTTAATCCATTGATTTGCCGCATTTTTTGCATACGCGGACTTTCTTTTCGCCCTCAAACGCATGCCCAACGCGCGTTGGTTTTGAGCATTTCGGGCAAATAAGCATTACATTGCTTGCGTGAATAGCGCCCTCTTGCTTAATGCGCCCGCCCGGGTCGCCCTGGCGGCGGGGTTTTTGGTGGCGCGTCATCATATTGGCGTTTTGCACAATGACCCGCTCCTCTTTTGGGAGGCTTACAAGCACTTTGCCTTTAACGCCTCTGTCCTTGCCTGTAATGACTATTACAGTATCGTCCTTTTTTATGTTGAGCTTTTTCATCGCTGCCCTCCTTAGAGCACTTCCGGCGCAAGAGACACGATCTTCATGTAGTCGCGCTCTCGCAGCTCGCGCGCCACAGGCCCGAAAATACGGGTTCCGCGGGGCTGCTTTTGTTCGTTTATTATTACAGCCGCATTATCATCGAAGCGGATATAGCTGCCGTCCGGCCGATGCACGCCTGAAACAGTGCGTACAATTACTGCCCTTACAATGTCCTTCTTTTTGACTGCGCCGCCAGGCTGCGCCGATTTAACAGAGGCAACTATAACATCGCCAATGTTGGCAAACCTGCGGAATGAGCCGCCTAAAACGCGAATGCACATAATTTCTTTTGCGCCGCTATTATCTGCGACCTTCAGCCTTGTCTGTGGTTGAATCATGTTAAATTCCTCCTTACTTGGCCTTTTCGAGGATTTCGACCAAGCGCCAGCGTTTCTCTTTTGAAAGAGGGCGGGTCTCCATAATCCTCACGGTATCGCCGATACCGCAGGTGTTTTCTTCATCATGAACCTTAAACTTCTCAGTGCGGTTGACCATTTTGCCGTAAAGAGGATGGCGCACTTTTGTGCGGATTGCCACTACTATGGTCTTGTTCATTTTATCGCTTACAACTATACCTGTACGCGTTTTGCGGTACCCTCTGATGCTTTCTTCCATAGCCTGCTCCTCCTCCCTCATTCGGCAGCCACCTTAAGCTCGCGCTCGCGGATGAGCGTCTTTACACGGGCAATATCTTTTTTGCATTCCTTTATCCGCTGGGGGTTGTTTAACTGCCCTGTAGCCAGCTGGAAGCGGAGATTAAAGAGCTCAGTCTTCAGCTCGCGCTCACGCACGTCAAGCTCTTCGTTTGTCAGTTCACGGACTTTATTCGCTTTCATTGACTGCACCACCTTCCTGGCCGGAATCCTTATGCACAATTTTGCACTTTAGCGGCAGTTTGTGCATGGCTAGGCGCAGCGCCTCTGCCGCAGTTTCCGCGTCTACTTCTGCTATTTCAAAAAGTATGCGGCCCGGTTTAACTACAGCTACCCAGTATTCGGGTGAGCCCTTGCCGCTTCCCATACGGGTTTCAGCAGGTTTTTTTGTTACCGGTTTATCCGGGAATATTTTTATCCACACTTTGCCGCCGCGCTTAATATAACGCGTCATTGCAATACGGGCTGCTTCAATCTGGTTGCTTGTTACCCAAGCAGGCTCCATTGCCACAAGACCGAATTCGCCGTATGTAATTGTGTTGCCCCTTAAGGCCTTACCCTTCATGCGGCCGCGGAATACTCTTCTTCTTTTTACTCTTTTAGGCATCAACATTGTTACCTGCCTCCTTCTTGCCTGCGTGACTTACCGAGCACCTCGCCCTTGTAAATCCACACCTTGACGCCAATGCGTCCATAGGTTGTATGCGCCTCTGCAAAGCCATAGTCAATATCCGCGCGCATTGTCTGCAGGGGTATGGAGCCGTCGTGGTAGCCTTCGCTGCGTGCGATTTCTGCGCCGCCCAACCTTCCTGCGCACAAAAGCTTAATGCCCTTTGCGCCTGCTTTCATAGAGCGCCCCATTGTCTGCTTCATAGCGCGGCGGAAGGAAATGCGCTTTTCAAGCTGTGCTGCTATGTTTTCTGCAACAAGCTGAGCGTCTGTATCTGCGTTGCGGATTTCGAGAATATTTATGTTTACCGGCTTGCCGATAAGCTTTGAAATATCAGCCCGTATCGCATCAACGCCTGCTCCGCCTCTGCCAATAAGCATACCCGGGCGTGACGTGCGGATGTTAACAGTAATTTTGCCTGCTGCGCGCTCGATTTCAATGCGGGATATGCCTGCTGCAAAATACTTCGCTTTTACATGGTCGCGGATTCTTTTATCTTCAACCAAAAAATCGGCAAAGTCTTTTTTTGAAGCATACCAACGGGTATTCCAATCCCGTATGACACCGACGCGAAAGCCGTTCGGATTTATTTTTTGACCCATTGTAACCCTCCTTTACTTTGCCTGATCCAGTATTATTGTAATGTGGCTTGAGCGCTTTCTTATACGCATCGCTCTGCCTTTTGCAGCAGGCCTGAAACGCTTGAGCGTAGGCCCCTGGTCTGCAAACACTTCAGCCACATAGAGGGTATCCGAGCTCAGATCCAGGTTGTTCTCAGCATTTGCAAGCGCTGACTTAAGCAGCTTTTCCACAACAGGAGCAGCGGATTTCGGCATATTCATAAGGATTGCCTGGGCTTGCCCGATTGATTTGCCGCGTATAAGGTCTATAACAAGCCTGACCTTTCTCGGGGATATTCGCACATGGCGCGCTATTGCCCGTGGCCGCATATCTCTATTTTCGCGGCGTGCTTCGGTTTTTTCTCTAATTCTTGTTGCCATTTGTTGAATATCCTCCTTACCTTGCGCCCGAGGAGCGCTCGGAGCCCTTATGCCCGCGGAAAGTGCGGGTAGGGGCAAACTCGCCAAGCTTATGCCCTACCATATCCTCAGTTATATATACAGGCACATGCTTGCGCCCATCATGCACTGCTATTGTATGGCCGACAAACTCCGGGAAAATGGTTGAGGCGCGCGACCATGTGCGCAAAACGGACTTCCTGCGCGTATCGTTCATAGCCGTGAGGCGCTTGAAAAGGCGTTCATCCACATAGGGGCCTTTTTTAATTGACCTTGACATTGTTGCTCTCCTTCCTCAAACTCATTTGCTGCCGCGCCGGCGAATGATGAACTTATTGTTCGGGTTCTTACGGCTGCGTGTCTTATGGCCAAGCGCAGGCTTACCCCACGGTGTAACAGGGCCGGGCTTGCCTATCGGGCTCTTGCCCTCGCCGCCGCCGTGCGGGTGGTCGCAGGGGTTCATGGCTGAGCCGCGCACTGAAGGCCTAAAGCCCAAGTGCCGGGTACGCCCTGCTTTGCCTAGCTTAATATTCTCGTGTTCTACATTACCGACTTGGCCTATTGTCGCCTTTGCAACCATTGGCACAAGGCGCACCTCGCCTGAAGGCAGGCGAACCTGAGCATAATTGCCTTCCTTTGCCATAAGCTGCGCTGCATTGCCTGCAGAACGCACAAGCTGCGCGCCTTTACCGGGCTTAAGCTCTATGCAGTGAATCATGGTTCCAACAGGGATTGAGCGAATTTCAAGTGCATTTCCGATTTTTATATCTGCGCCCTCCCCTGAAAGGAGCATGTCGCCCACATGTAAACCCAAAGGTGCGATAATATAGCGCTTTTCACCATCTACATAATGCAAGAGCGCAATGTTTGCAGAACGGTTCGGGTCGTACTCGATTGTTGCAACCTTTGCCGGTACGCCGTCTTTATTGCGCTTAAAATCAATAATACGGTACCTTCGCTTTGCCCCACCGCCGCGGTGGCGAACAGTAATGCGGCCATCCTTATTGCGCCCGCCTGTACGGCGAATCTCGCTAAGGAGCGATTTTTCAGGCTCTGTGCAAGTGATTTCTTCGAATGAAGAAACAGTCATAAAGCGCTGGCCGGGCGTAGTCGGGTTAATCTTTCTATTTGACATAGAGTCCTCCTTACTGAGTCATGCTGTCGAAAAACTCAATCCCTTTTGAGTCCTTCTTAAGCCTGACGTAAGCCTTTTTTGTGGATGCCCTGCGGCCTTGCGTGCGACCCTGGCGCCTAATCTTGCCCAAGCGGTTAAGGGTATGCACACTATCCACCTTCACGCCGAATACAGCCTCGACTGCCTGGCGGATTTCAGTCTTGTTTGCGTGTTTATCAACAACAAATGTATAAGTCTTGGATGGCAGATAATCGTAGCTCTTTTCTGTGAGTACGGGCTTTATGATGACATCATGCGGATTCTTCATCAGCTATATACCTCCTCGACCATTTTAAGCGCATCCTCTGTAAGTATGAGCTTGCTGTATTTAAGTATTTCGTACACATTGAGCGTACCAACAAGAGTTGTTTTTACACCCGGAATATTGCCTGTTGCGCGCTCTACGATTTCGTCCTTTTCTTTTAGAACTATAAGCGCACCGTCAACATTCAGTGCCTTTAGAACCTTAACCATTTCTTTTGTTTTTGGCGCTGCAATATCAAGCGCATTAAATACAATAAGTTCATGTTCGCTTACCTTGCTTGTAAGCGCGCTCCTCATTGCCAAGCGTTTGACTTTTTTGTTTACGTTAATTCTATAATCGCGCGGCTTTGGCGCAAATACAACACCGCCATGCCTCCATTGAGGCGAGCGTGTGCTGCCCTGGCGTGCGCGCCCTGTTCCTTTTTGGCGCCATGGTTTTGCGCCCCCGCCCCTTACTTGGGCGCGGGTGAGTGCGCTCTGTGTGCCCTGACGCTGGTTTGCAAGGTATGCGCGAACTACTTCGTGCATTACGGCTTTATTGACAGGAGCTGCAAAGACTTCCTCCGAAAGCTCAATATCGCCAACCTGCGCGCCTGTTATATCATGCAATGCTACCTTAGGCATTTGGCTTCCTCCTTAATACTTGGCTTACTTCTTGACAGTGCTTTTAACAACAACCATGCCGCCCTTTGCTCCGGGAACTGCGCCCTTAACAAGCAGCAGGTTGCGCTCTTTGTCTACACGCACTACTTCAAGGTTCTGCACTGTAACCCTGCTTGCGCCCATATGACCGGGCAGCTTTTTTGTTTTAAACACCTTTGAAGGGTCTGAGCACGCACTCATTGCGCCTGCTGTGCGGTAGGAATGCGAGCCGTGGGTCTTCCTGCCGCGGGACTGATTGTGGCGCTTAATTACGCCTGCAAAGCCCTTGCCTTTTGACTTGCCAATAACATCAACGCGCTCGCCTTCTTCGAATGTATCAGCAGTAATAACTGCCCCTACTTCGTAGTCTGATGCATTATCAAGCTTAAGCTCGCGCAAATAACGCAACGCACGAATGCCGGCCTTTTCAAAATGACCCTTATTCGGCTTGTTGACAAGTTTTTCTCTAATTTCGCCAAACCCTACCTGTATTGCGCTGTACCCATCATGTTCAACTGTTTTTTTCTGTATAACAGGGCAGGGCCCTGCCTCAACCACAGTTACAGGAATCATGGTACCGTCACTTAGGAAAAGCTGCGTCATACCTACTTTTTTACCTACTATGGCTTTTTTCATTCTTAATACCTCACTTGCTTACAGTTTGATTTCAATGTCAACGCCTGCAGGCAAATCGAGCTTCATCAACGCATCTACAGTCTTTGCCGTAGGCTGGAGAATATCGATAAGCCGTTTATGGGTGCGCATTTCAAACTGCTCTCGTGCATCTTTGTACTTATGCGGGGAACGGAGTATTGTTATTATTTCCTTTTCAGTGGGCAGAGGCACAGGGCCGCTTATACGCGCGCCTGTACGCTTTGCTGTTTCAACAATTTTCTCTGCGCTCTGGTCAATCAGGCTGTGCTCGTAAGCCTTGAGCTTGATGCGGAGCTTTTGGTTTGCCATATTATTTAAGCCTCCTTCTTTAAATTGGGCTGTACACTCGGCCGTGTGTTTCTATCTTTTCTTATGCGCCGGGATTCCTCCCAGCCCGAACAACATTTAGCCAAAGTGCCATCACTCTTAGGAACGGTCTGCAAAAATTACCCGGATGGCATCCGGCAACCTTTTGCTTCATCCCAACTGCACAAAACAGCTTGCTCTTTTGCGCAGCATTTGTATTCTATACTAAACGAAAAACGAATGCAAGCGGAAATTTCACTATTTTTGCTTTGATTTAAACAAAACGCCCGGGCGCGTTGACAACTGCACCCGGGAAGCCCTTTTTATAGTGGTTAAACCGAAAAATGCAGCTTAGGAGACCATATCCCCCTGGTGCGCGATAAGCGTTGCATCAAAGACGCCTTCTATGCGCAGGAATTTATCAACAACTGAAGTTTCTTCATCATGAAGCCGAACTTCAACTGTAAGCTCAACCCCTTCGCGCTGGCTTGTGCGGCTTCTTACCCGTGTACGCGGGAGCTGCTTAATGAGGTTTTTAACACCTGCGTTTGCAGCTTCATTAAAATGCAATATTAAAAGGTAGGGCATGCTTGCACGCAGTTTAAACGCAGTAATCAGCACCATAACAAGCCCAATTACAGCTGCGCCTATAAACGCAACGTCAAAAAACTGCGCACCAAGCGCTATGCCTTCACCAACAGCCCAAAACATATAGGCTGTATCCATAGGGTCTTTAACTGCTGTGCGAAAGCGGATTATTGAGAGCGCACCCACCATGCCTAGGCTTAAGGTCAGGTTGTTCACAATAAGAATAAGCACAAGCGATGTGACCATAGTAAGCATAATAAGGCTTAGGTTGAATGTGCGCGAGTACAGCACACCGCCGAATGTCTTTTTGTAGACGAAGAATATAAACCCGCCAAGAAGCAGCGAAACCAAGAGAGTGATGATTATCTGCAGCGGCGGAAGCGGGCTGCTGAAGAGGTGCTTGATATCGAAAACATTTGCAATAGGGTCAGGCATTTATAAAATCCTCCTATTCGTATTTCCTGCACAGGCAATACTTGCTTATTGCGCTCCGCTGTGCATTTTGCACAGGCTGTACAAGAGCGCGTATATGGCCCGGAAGGTATTTGTTGAATTTTATTTCCAACACCATGCCGTACTCGTCGAGTACAGGGTAAGTGGGAAGCGTAGGGTCAAAGAGCGATGTTGCGCGAAAACCTGTGCGTATATCCTGATCAAATGTCACCCTGACATCTTCAACAGGGAACACATACGCCTCACGCCAATACTCAACTATAACACGCGGCTTAAGGTTGCGCATACGAAATATCGCATACATTTCGTGTGCAAAAGGTTCGCTCCTGCTTAAAAGGAAGCCGAAGTTTCCGCTTATGAGCGCATCGCATTCAGCCCTTGAAACCTTAAGCACGCTTTTTTGGACATATGGGCCCTCCTTGCGCTTGCATTCAAGCTTAACGCCTGTATCCTTTAGGTTATAGCTTCGAATGCGGTATTTTCTTCTGCTATCCGTACCATCGAGCTTCTCTTGCAGAGCGCTGTTCTCATAATCGTCAAAATAAAGGCTGCGTATGAAATATTTGCCGCTTCTTAACGCAAACCTGTCGCGGTCCATAGTAAGCGCAAGCTTGCGGCTTATAAGCTCATACTCTGCTTGTCCTATATAATATTTAAGCTCATGCCTGAAGGTTTTAACACTCAACCGAACACCTCCCGCATATACGCATCCGATAAATTAAATTCGCTTTTTAGCTGCGCCTTTATTTGCGTAGGCCGCTCAAGCGCAAACTTCCGGATATATTCCACACTGCGCAAAAAGCTATCATAGCTTCCGAATACTTCCTGGTGCTGCTTAACGCCCATGAATGTTGGCCCATTAAACTTTTCGCGCTCGCGCTTGATTTCAGGTTCTACATCAGCATAAAGCGTATCAATAAGTTTGTTTACGCGCTCAGGCGCATACACAGTATTCATAAGCTCCCCAAAGCGGCGAATGAACCTATCCCTCCAACCTTGGTTCTTGAGCATTGCATTAAATAAATCAGAGGCTGCAGGTACTGTGCCGCGGCGGTTTTTTATTGTGGTGTGCTCAATATTGTTCCATCCCCAGCAAAAATCGTAATATACCCACTTCCATTTGCCCCCTGGTAGTTTATAATACTGAATATTTGCATAGTCTGTATTGCCAACATAAAGCTCACAAATCATATAATCCATAAAACTATCCGCATCAAGGCGCTCATCAACATATTTATAGTTCGCCTCTTGGGAAAGGTCGTGGGTTCTGATATAGTCCATAAGGCTCAGCCACTCCCTATTGCTCCCATGGGATATTTGGGTGCTTGCCTTAAGAAGATCAAGCGCCTCAGAGTCCACAACCCCCTCGTGTGCTGCAACAAAGAAGCGACTGCGCTTTTCTTTTAGGAAGTACACGCCCCAGTATTCGCCGTTAAGGTAGAGCACATAGGGTTTATATGCCTGAAACAAGAAGCGTACGTCTGTGCCTTCAAGTATGCCTGTAGAAAGCTCATCCCGGATTTTTGAACGGTTTTGGTCCTGCGCACCTGCTCGCAGTACAAGCGATTTATACTCTGTAAACTGCCTGCTTTCAAAAAACGGGTGTTCCATACTTTTGCTTCCGTATTGCGAGCGCGCAATAATATTAAACGCTTTCTGGCTTCTGCCGCGCCCGAACGCCCCGCCTATGCGAACTGAGACATCCTGAGAAAACGCGAGCATGTTATCCTCGCCATATATTGCAAAGTTAAAAGGCCGCTCCCATGCAGTTTGCATTTCTTCGCCCTGAGTACCTCTGCCTTGGTAGAAGTTCGCGTTTAGGAGCGCATCCGCATACGGCAAATCTGGGTCATATTTTTCGCCGAATGCATAAATCCCGGTCTTTTTATCCCAAAGGTGCTTAGGTTCGCTTACAAGCGCAGCTATTGGCAGGGCGTGCTTTGCGCCATCGCTAAAAAACAAATATGTGCCAGTTGCTGCAGGCCCTGGCAAATACCCCTCGCGCACTGCCACTGCTCGTATAACCGTGTTTTTCTCAAGCTTTATAGGCCCGTTATAGGGTATTGATGCAGGCGTAGGCAGAGTACAATCAGTAGTGTAATATATTTTCGAGCCTTCGCCTGCGCTAAGCGCAATTTCTATTTTTTCTTCATATACTCCGGGTTTAACTGAAAACTCAGGCAAAGCGGTTATTCCGAGAAAGCCTTCTGAATTTTTTTCGCCTGGTGTCGGGCTTTTAAAATATCTTAAGCCTGCGCTTGTCCTTCCAAAGCTTATATCAGCCCCGCTTGCAGGGAGCTGCAGCTTATCCATTAGTTCGCCTTCTGGCGAAAAAAGCAGCACTACTTCGCCTTTGGAGGAGAGCGCAAAGTTGGTTTCAAACTTTTTTTTTTGCGTGTCTTTTATATCTTCGCCTGTTGCAAAAACAAGCATGTATTCGCCAGGCGCCATGGTTGTATCTGGGAAAACCCATTTTTCAGGGTTTTTGGGGTTGTCTGAAAGCGCCCAGCCTAAAAGTTCGACAGGTTCCCCTGAGCTGTTGTGGAGCTCTATCCAGTCGGGAGATTGACTCTCGCGGTTTAGCGAGGAAACATTGCAGCTTAATGCTTCAGAAAGCACAATGGGGCCCTTAGGGGATAGCGCAGTTTTCGAAAACTCACTAAAGCCTTCTTCAGTATTTGGGTAACCGGGTGTAGGCTGCGCGACTTGCTGCCATTCGCCTGTGCCATCAGGTATGCGCGCCATTGAACGATCCGTCTCTTGCTTGCTGTAAGAAATGCTGTCAATAATCTTGCCTTTTCTGCTTGAAAACACAACATCTTCTTTATAGGTGCGAAGCGCAAACGGCACATGGAGCGCTCCTTCTATAAGCCCATCCCTGCCTGAGCAATATATAAGCAGCACATCATGCGCTTTTATTACAGTTCCTTCAGGAAACGACCACTTCATAGGGCGGTTGATATTATCTGAAAGGCCGCAGCCAAAAAGCTCTACATCCTCGCCTGTTGTATTATAAAGCTCTACCCAATCCGAATACTCGCCGTAAGGCCCTGGCAGGGTTGTAGAGTTGCTTGCCATAAACTCGTTTATTCGAACCCCGTTGTCAACCACGTTTTCTTTTAAAGTAGCAAAGTAAGCAATTGAGCCTTCTTCAGTATTTGGAAAGCCGGGCGAAGGAAACGCAGTTTCTGCCCACGCGCCTGTAAGTTCGTCACGGCTTAGAGAAGCGCCAGCAGCAACTGATACAAGCGCTAAGCTGTCGATAGCTCTGCCAGTCGGGCTTGTAAGCACAAGGTCATCTTTGGCGGAAAGTTTAAACGGTGCGTGAAGCGGGCCGCCATTATCAGATTTTGAAAAGAACACAATAATGTAGCCCTTGGCGCTTATGCGGGTTCCTGTTGGGAACACCCATTTTGCAGCAGTAAGTTTATCATCAGTAAGCCCAAAGCCTGAAATATCTATTTCTTCGTCAAGCGGGTTATAAAGCTCTACCCAGTCCGGATAGTTGCCGTTTTCATCAGCAACTACGCCCGGGTTTGATGTCATAACCTCATTTAAGCGGACTTTTACTGCTGAAGACTGCCCCTGTTCGCCAGAATGCATTATAAGCACAAGATACAGCCCTGCTCCGCTAAGCAAGGCTACAAATAATATCAGCAATACGCGCTTAATTCGCAAATAAAAGCCCCTTTCTTAGGATTGCGCACAAACCGTGCAAAAAACAACGCTTTCTTAGTTTACCACAAAGCAGCCACCAAGAAAACATAAGCAGGCAAATTTCATAATTTATTCAGCCATCCCCTGCTGCCCTGCCCCTTAAAGCGCTTTCGCGCCTTCTGACCCACTCCCCTACAAGCCTGTACGCAACTGCTGCAAGCGGTGCGCCAAGGAGCATACCCCACACGCCAAACATTGCCCCGCCTATAATTATGCTTGTAAGCACCCAGAGGCCGGGAAGACCAATTGCGCTGCCTAATATATGCGGGGAAACAAAGGCATTATCTATACGCTGAAGAATAGCAATAAACAAAACGAACCAAAGCGCCTGCCTAGGCTCAATAACGAGCAGAATAAGCGTACATGGGATTGTGCCCAAAATTGGGCCAAGTATTGGAACGAGTTGAGTTACAGCAATTATTGAGCTTATAAAGAACGCATAGTGCATGTTCAAAAGCCGCATCCCAATAAAGCACATTGCGCCAAGCGTAAGCGAAACAGTAATTGTGCCTACTATAAACCTTGAAAACACATGGCTTGAAATATTAAGCACATCGCAAGCACGCGCAGTTCTCGCTTCGCCTATGCAGGCTGCGCAAAGCCGCCTTGTTTGGGCGAGAAGCTTAGTCTTATTGTAAAGCATATAACCCGAAATCATAAGTGCGAGCAAAAAGCGCATTAGGCCTGTTGTTAGGCCTATTGTAAAGTCAAACGCACGGCTGACAATAGTTGCGAGCATTTGCTGCAAAAAGAGAAGCACCTGCTGCCATACTTCACTAATAAGCGAGCTTAGCTCCGGGGTAATGGAGGCAGTGCCCATTACGCCATCCATCCAATCCCTAAACCTTGCAACATAAACAGTAAAGTTTGCTGCAAGCCTCATTACGCTATCTGCAATGCGGGGGAGCACAAGCGCACTAAAGCCCGCAATAAAGAGGAACACGCATAAATACGCAAGTATTAGAGTAAGCGGTTTATACAGTTTTTTAAGTATGAGGCATTTATGCCGCTCCCACGAGCTAAACACTTTGGTTTGAAAGAAGTTCATAGGCAGTTGGAAGATAAACGCAAGCGCAAGCCCTATTAAAAGCGGCGAGATCACATCAAGAACCCACAGTACAGCCTTTGAAACTGCCTCAATCCGAAACAGTATAAGAAAGAGCAGTATTGTATATGTAATTAGAAAGACTATCTTTTGCATTCTGGGCCAGCGGGTTTGCGGCGGCTTTTCCATGGCTTATCCTTTCATTCTGCGTAAAGAGAATTGCAGCCCGGCTCCTTGATAAACCTTTGTGCAAGGAGCTTGGCGCCAAGATACGCACATATCGCATCTATTGCAAGCACATTCTTTCCGCCGCGCATTACAGCAAAGTCAGCTTCTTGAATATACTTCATAATATATTGCTCGTTCATTGGCTTTACAGTTAAAAGATATTGCTCACGAATATTGTCTATGTCTCTGCCGCGCTCGCGAATATCCCTGCGTATGCGCCGTAGAAGGCACACATCTATATCAACATGCATATAGACCTTAAGGCTCATTAAACTGCAGAGCCGCTTATCAAGGAACATATGTATGCCCTCTAAAAGCAGTACATCAGGCGGCATTATAAGCCGTTTACTGTCCGCCCTTAAATGCTTTGAATAATCGTAGCCTTTTGCATAAATAGGCTTGCCTTCTGAGAGCGCGCACACATCCTCATAGAACTCATCATGGTCAAAAGCGCACGGCTCATCGTAGTTTATATGCATACGCTCTTCAAACGGCAGCTCAGAATGATCCCGATAATAACAATCCTGCCCTATAATTTCAACACTGCACGAGAGCGAATTTGCAATGCGCTCAGCAAGCGTGCTCTTGCCGCTGCCGCTCATTCCGCAAATACCAAGCACAACCATAGCTAACCTCCCAAGCCAGCGCTTTGCCTAAAGCCCAAAAGCGCGCATACGTATTTGGGCAGTATTTTTTGCTAAATCTTTTATTGGAAGCGCACGCAAATGAACAACGAACGCAACTGCATCACCAGGCTTTAAAAGCGCGTTGCGTGTAAAATGCCATACGCCTAAAAGCGCTCCGTCCTTATCGTAAAAGCCCGCATATACCATGTTGAGCTCACAGACAACTGTGCCCGGGTTAAACAGTTTGCCTGAGAGCGTAGCAAAGCCCGGGTAATTCTCAATAAGCCTAGCGTCAGCAACACCAAGCTCAAGGCGCGGCTTTGTTGCAGGCTTTGATTTTAGCTTTACGGTAAGCTCAATAGAAGAAGCTTCTAAAGGCGTATCAACAGTCTGCCATAGGGTGCAGAACGCAGTCTCCCCTGGTAGCACAATATCGCTCTCGCCTGAAACAGGCGTAAGCACACTTTCAACTACACCGCCCGAGTATGAAAACGCAAATTCAGCCTCAGAAAGCAGTAGCGCGGACTTGCTCTCGTTTTTATATGAGGCTGAGCCATAAAGCACATTGTTAAAAATATAGGCAGCTTTATCTGTAACTGCAAGCCCCTCGTTTTCTTCTATGTTTGTTGGCGTGCTCGTAGCTTCCTCTTGTAAAGGCTGTTTTGAAAACTCCATTGCATCCTCAGGAGCTGCTTTTTTTGAACAGCCAAAAAGGAGCAAAACTGTGAGCAAAACACAAAACTTCCTAAGTAAAGCCATTTTCCATCCTTCTTTATGCAAGCAGGTTATCAACAAGTTCCTTTGCTTTCGTTGCAACAAGCTCAACAAATGCGTCTGCCTGCTCCTTTTTTGCTGCATTAACTCCTACATACAGCTTGAGCTTTGGCTCAGTTCCTGATGGGCGCACAATAACAAACGCCCCTCCTTCAAGCACAAACCGCACCATTTCCGCATTCGGAAGCTCTATATGTTCTATAAAGCCCTTTAATACATGAATGCGCCTGCAGTCATAATAATCTTCATAAAAGTCGGTTTTTAACCCTGCAAGGCTCTGTATAGGGGTTTCCCTAAGGGATGCCATTGCTTGTTTAATCCGCTCCATGCCCGACTTTCCCTCAAGCGTATATGAAATAACCCGTTCGCGGTAGCAACCATATAGAGTATCAAGCTCATCAAGAGCATCAGCAAGGGTCATCCCCTTAAGCGAATACACAAGTGCTGCCTCAGCAAGCAGCATTGAGGCACATATCGCATCCTTATCGCGCGAGAACCCGCCTGCCAAAAACCCGTAGCTTTCTTCGAAGCCGAACAAGAAGCTGCACTCGCGCGTTGAAGCGCAGTAGTCGACCTTTTCGGAAATAAAGCGGAAGCCTGTAAGCACACTTTCAAGCCGAACTAAATAGCGGGCGCAGATTGCATCTGCAAGCGGAGTGCTTACAATGGATTTTACCACAAGCCCGTTTTTAGGCAAGCGCCCTTTTGCGTGCAATGTGCTTAGCATATAGTGAAGCAGAAGGCAGCCAATTTGGTTGCCTGTTAGCAGGAAGAAGCTGCCGTCATGCCCTCTTACAGCAAGCCCAAGCCTGTCAGCGTCAGGGTCAGTCGCAAGAATAAGGTCTGCATCAAGCTTCTTAGCAAGCGAAATAGAAAGCGCGTACGCATCAACTTCCTCAGGGTTTGGCGCCTTAACAGTAGGAAACGCAGAATTAGGTTCCGCCTGTTCTATAACAACATGCACATTGCTTACGCCAACTCGGCTTAAAAGCTCTACAACCGGAACTTTGCCAGCCCCATGCAAAGGTGTGTAAACAACCTTGAGCGCACTCCCATGCTCTAAAACAAGCGCAGGCTCAAGCATAAGCGAGGCAGTAGCTGCATAATACGCCTCGTCAAGCTCCTTGCCTACTATTGTAAGCAGGCCTTTTTCAAGCGCTTCCGCTTTGCTCATTGCAGCTACGCCAAAATACCCGACTGCACAAATGCGCGAAAACACTTCCTCAGCCTGAATAGGGCCAAGCTGCCCGCCATGCTCCCAATAAACCTTATAGCCGTTATACTCGGAAGGGTTGTGGCTTGCTGTAATAACAATTCCTGCTATGCACCCAAGCTTTTGCACAGAAAACGAAAGCTGCGGCACAGAGCGCAGGCTTTCAAACAGATATGCGCGAATTCCGTTATTTGCAAGCACAAGCGCAGTTTCTCTTGCAAACACATCAGAATTAAGGCGCGAATCATATGCTATTACTACGCCTCGCGTTTTTGCGCCTTTTATTGAAGCAAGATAGTCTGCAAGCCCCTTAGTTGCGCGGCGGAGCACATATAGGTTCATGCGGTTTGTGCCTGCGCCCATAATCCCGCGCAAGCCGGCAGTTCCAAACTCAAGCTCTTTATAAAAGCGCTCCTCAAGTTCAGCTTCGCTTAAGGCAGAAAGTTCTGCAACAGTCGCATCATCACTATTTAGAAGCCATTGGCTCAACATTTCTTTATACACCATTTGCTCCTCCGTCATTTAACTTCTACACAGCTGATTAAGGATAAATGCATTCCCTGCACGAAAAGCTGTAAACAACCCCATGCCCTACGATTATATGGTCGAAGAGCTCTATATCTATCGCATTAAGCGCTGCTCTAACAGCTTCTGTTGCTTGTGTGTCGCTTTCTGAGGGCGCAGGGTCTCCGCTTGGGTGGTTGTGAAGTAAAAGCACTGAATGCGCACAATGCGAAAGTGCAGCTTCAACAACTCGCCTTGGATAGAGCGGAGCTTCAGTTAGGGTGCCTGTAAGCAGGCGTTCCACATGTTTAAGCCTAAGGTTTTTATCAAGGCTTACAACATAGACGCTTTCGTATCGCTCAGCTTTTAGCAGCTCAAGCGCATATGCAGCAGCAGCTGCAGGAGTTTGGAGTCTCCCCTTTAAAGCCGGAGGTTGCGCCTTAATATATGTATGCAGAATATCGCCTATAAGCCTAAGGAAACCTGAAGCAGATGTACCTATGCCCGAAATTTTACATAGCTCTTCGTGCTTAGCATAACATATTGCAGAAAGTGAGCCAAACTGCGCTAAAAGGGCGCGTGCTGTTTCGCTTGTGTCTTTTCTTGGGATTGCATAGGTCAAAAGAAGCTCAAGCGCCTCTATTTCAGATAAATCGCCTATGCCCAAGCAAGTATACCGCTCCCGCAGGCGCTTCCTGTGCCCGTCATGCATGCGTGAGTTTCCTTTCGCTGCTTAAGCTATTTTTGCCATATCTGCTTTTCAAGCTTAACACGCACACGCTGCAGCGCATTGTCTATTGCTTTTTGCGTGCGCTGAAGCTCTTCGGCTATCTCAGCATATGAGCGCCCTTCAAGAAAAAGCATGAGTGACCTGCATTCAAGCTTTGAGAGGGATTCCTTAAGCCTTTTTGCAGTCGTTTCGTAAGCTTCCTGGCTTATTACGGTTTCTTCAGGGTCGCTTATGCTTGCAGCGCTTAAAATGTCGATTAATGTGCGCTCGTGCCCATCTGCACTAAGCGGCTTGTTAAGTGAAATATAAGTATTAAGAGGGGAATGCTTAAGCCGTGTGGCTCTTTTTATTGCAGTAATAATTTGTCGGGTAACGCAAAGTTCGGCAAAGGTGCGAAATGAGCTGAATTTATCCGGGTTGTAATCGCGAATAGCCTTATAAAGGCCAATCATGCCCTCTTGAATTAAATCTTCCCTATCTGCACCTACAAGGAAGTATGTACGGCTCTTGCTTCGGATAAAATGCTTGTATTTTTCGTAAAGATAATCCTCAGCGCAGCAGTCGCCAGCACGAAGCGCCTCTATGAGCGCCTCATCGCTCATAGAAACATAGTGCATCTGCTCAACTGTTTCAGGGCTTTGCCCTGCCTGCACCCCGCACATAGTCTATATACCCGCCTCCTGCCTGTTCTTTTCGAACATTATAAGTGCTGCTGCAACAGCAGCATTAAGAGAGTCCATTTGCCCTGACATAGGTATTGAAACAAGGAAATCGCACGAAAGTGCAACAAGGCGTGAAATCCCCTTTGCCTCATTGCCTATTACTAAGGCGAGCGGCCCCTTAAGGTTTGCCTTTTGCATTGGCTCACCCTGCATAGATGCACCTGCAACCCAGATACCTGCCTTTTTCAGCTCTTCAATAGTTGCAGTAAGGTTTGGCACCTTTGCGACTTTAATATATTCGACAGCGCCTGCACTTGCCTTTGCAACTGCAGCAGTTACGCTTGCAGAGCGGCGCTTTGGCAGCACAACTCCGTGTACACCTGCACATGCTGCGCTTCTTAGCATTGAGCCAAGGTTGTGCGGGTCGTTTATTTCATCAAGGAGCAGTAAAAACGGAGGCTCGCCACGCTCCTTTGCATACGAAAGAATATCTTCGAGCTCAGAATATTCAATATCAGGCACCATTGCAATAATGCCCTGGTGGTTGCCCGGCCTTCCGCCATGCCCAAAGGGCATGCACATCTCGTCAAGGCGTTTTCGCATAGTTTCAGTTACAACTATGCGCCGTGTAGCAGCCAAACCTATGATTTCTTTTAAGGAGCCGTCCTGCTCAGGCACAACAAGAATTCTATCAATGCTGCGGCCGTGCTTTATAGCTTCGCGTACTGCATTTCTGCCCATAAGAAAATACGGCAGAGTATCTTCGCTTGCTGCATCAGCATTATTTTCGAACTCAGGCGCTTTAGGCATGGGCAGCTTCGCCTCTGGCTTTGCTGGCTTTTCAAAGGGCTTTTTAAAGCCCTGCTTCTTCTCATATGGCTTAGCTTGTTGGAAAGCACCCTTAGGCTTATGCGCATATGGCTTTTCTGTATAATCAGCCTTTTTGCCATACTGCTTTTGGTATGGCTTTGCCTCGTTTTCATTAGGCATTGGCAGCTTAGCCTCTGGCTTTGTTGGCTTTTCAAAGCGCTTTTTGAAATCCTGCTTCTTCTCGTATGGCTTAGCTTGTTGGGGGGCTCCCTTAGGCTTTTGTGCATATGGTTTTTCTGCGTAATCAGCTTTTTTGCCATACTGCTTTTGGTATGGCTTTGCCTCGTTTTCATTAGGGCGGCCCTGCCTTTTTTCAGAGGACTTAGCGCCGTATTTCGAGGGAGAAGGCCGAGCTGGTTTATATTCGCGCTTCCCGCTGCTTGGGGGGTTGCCATAATCGCGGCTTTTCTGCATATGCTTACCTACTCTGCCATTGTGGGTATTATTGCAAGAATTCGGGTTATTGAACAACTCTTGTTTAAGAGCGCGTGAGAGCTTCCTGAAGGGCAAAGGTGCGCATCACCCGGCTTTAGCACATGTTCATCTAAGTTATCAAGCACTGTTGCCTCACCCTCAAGCACATAATAGACTTCTGCTTCATCATGGTGCGGGTGAGCGCCAATTGAGCTGCCCGGCTCAAGCGTAATTTCACTAAGCAGCCTTAAATGCGGAATTTTTGCTGTAAAGAGGGGTGTCATGCCGACTTTGCCTTTTCCGCAGCGCAAGTTTTCAGCAACTTCCGTTGCCATGTCTGATTTATACCGTATCATATACTTCTCCTATAAATATGTTATACGCCTGCTTTTTTACAAGCCCGCAAGCAAGGCTGTTGCCATAAGGCTGCGTATGCGCGCATCATCTCCTAAAAGGTAGAGGTAGCCGAGCACAGCTTCAAACCCTGTTGCAGCACGGTACTCAGCTATTGAGGCGCTTTTTGGCACTGTGCCTATATGCGCGTTCCTGCCCCGCCGAAAAACTGCAGCTTCCTCATCGCTTAAATGAGGCATAACTCTTTTAGCTGCTTCAGCCTGCGCACAAGCGCACACTAAGCGTGAGGCTTGAAGGTGAAGGCTGTGTACAGGCGCATCACTTTTTTCTATAAGAAGAGTGCGCACATACAGCTCATAAACAGTATCGCCTATAAATGCAAGCGTTAAGCTTGCAAGCGATTTTACATCAACACCTGCCTCAATGTTTAAAAGAGAGCGAATATCTCCGCTTACGCTCATAGACGATCATAAAAGCGCTCAAGCACACGCCTGTTATATGGAACATCAAGCGAATGCGCTTGTGCTAGGCGTACAAGCTCGCCTGCAAAAAGCGAAAGCTCCGTAGGCTTGCCCGGCTCTTTAAGGTCACGCGAAAGTGAGGACCTTGATTCATACGCCATCTGCTTAAAGGCTTCTATGTTTTTCTCTTTTAAATCTGAAGGCAGAATTATGCCTTCCTTTGAGGCAACAAGCTGAATTTCGTCAAGGAGCCCAAGCAGGAACTCCCATTTTTCCGGGTCATCTCTTAGCTCACCTACAGAAACGTCAAAGTAAGATGTAGCCTGTGCATTTGAGCATATAAACGACCATTTAATCCACATTTCACGCTCAATATCATCCGGAATTTCGGCTTTTACACAGCTATTGTTGAGCATTTCACAAAGTTTCACAAGTGTTTTCGGAGAATCCTCTTTTAGCACGCCAGGGATACCCATGCAAACACGGTTTATTGACCCAGTTTGCTCAATAACGCCCGGCTCTAGAACACGGCTGAACACATAAATGCACCCATCGAGCGCAATGCCGTTCTTTAGGCGCGACGCTATACGCTTATGCGTATTTACCCCGTTTAACATTGGGATTATGAGCGTTTCGCTATTTACGCACGGGCGGACAATATCAAGCGCTCCATCAAGCCCATACCCTTTTGTGCAAATAATAATAGCATCCTGAATGCCATAATCTTGGGGCTTGTCCGTACAATTTACATGCTTAAGCGCAATGTGCTCTTCTGGGGTAAAAAGCGTTAGCCCGTTTTCTTTTATTGCCTCAAGGGTTGCTCCGCGTGCAACAAGCGTAAAATCATTGCCGCCATTTCCGAGCATTCCTGCAAGAAAGCCCCCTATTCCGCCTGCTCCAACAAGCATAAGTTTCATTATTGAACCTCCAAAGACTTCACTTTATCATATGTATTATACGGCAATAGAGACACGCGGGCAATGAGCAATACATTTAAGCAAAATACTTTGCAATACCTGAAACTATTCCTTCTGCAAGCTTTTGCTGGTACTCGCTCTCTACAAGCTTTGCTTCGTCTGAAGGGTTAGATAGAAAACCGCATTCAACTATTACTGCAGGTGCAAGACTCTCACGAAGGACAAAATAATCCCCAGGGTTTGCAGGCCGCTTTACATGGTCGACTTTTATACAGACTGCCTCAATAACAGCCTCTGCAAGCGCCTCCCCTTCTTCTGAACCCTTCATATAAAACGCCATAGGCCCGCTAATGCTTGTATCAGAAAACATGTTCATATGTATGCTTACAATTGCAGCAATGCCTTCTTCGCGCATTATTTCACGGCGCGCCTGCATATCCTTGCGTTTATTCTCCCCTAAAGAGTTTTTATCGCTGCGCGTCATTTTTACTGCAAAGCCAGCCTCGCGAAGCCCGCTTTCTACAAGCTTTGCAACTGAAAGGTTAAGCCCAGCCTCCTTTACCCCGTTTTTACTTTCTCCGCCATTATCAGAACCGCCATGCCCTGCATCAACTACAATAAGGAGCGCGTCTGTACCATCGGTTTGCAGGTTCACCATTTGTGCGTCTGCCTCGAACCATGTTTTTGGCGCCCATTGCCCTGTAAAAGCAAGAAACAACAGCGCAACTGCAAGCAGTACGCCCATCCAGTCATAAAGCAGCTTAGCTAAGCCCTGCTGCATTTTCATTTGCTTTGCCCCCCTTAAAACAGCCTTTTTCTTATAGTATTCGCAAAGACAGGCGTATATTAACGAACTCGGCTGCATTTAAATTTATGCATATGCATTGGGCTGTATATACGCTCCATACTTGCATATTCGCATATCTATCCACATAATGCACAGAGTTATGCACAGGTATAAACCCGAAAGCTGTTGGATTCTTTTTGTTATACACATTTACGTATATAAAAATACGTGAGTATTCTTCCATTTTATACATACTGTGACACGATTCGCGTTTTCGCAGGTTTTCAGCCGTTTCTCGGCGTTTTGGAATGCATAATACGAAAAAATATACACCTTGTGCTCAACGCAGTGTATATTCACTAAAGCAGAATATGTAGTTGTTACTATTTACTTCCTTAAAGGCTGTGGCATATAACAGAAAATTCGCCCTTAAACTCAGCTTGCGCCTGCTTTGCTGCAACTTCATCTTTAAACAAGCCGAAAACAGCTGACCCTGAGCCAGTCATGGATGCGCCAAGAGCCCCTAAGTCGAGCAGGAGTTCATGATATTGACCGATTTTTGGCAATAGCGCACAAGCTGCAGGCTCAAGCGAGTTGCCAAGCTCTTTGCCAAGCTCGTTTAAATCCCCATTTATAAGCGCTGCCTCAGCAAGTTTGATATTTTTATATTCTACAGGCAGCTCAAGGCAGGAAAACAGCTCAGCTGTTTTTATCCCCTCTTTTGGCTTAACAATAAGAAACCACAGCTTTTTATTATTTAAGGAAAGCGGCCTTAGTTTTTCGCCTATTCCCCCAACTCTGCACGGCAAGCTGTAAAGGCAAAACGGAACATCTGCTCCAAGGCTTTGTGCAACACTAAAAAGCGCCCTGCTGCTAAGTGCTTTATAGGCAGACTGCATTGCGCGAAGCACAGCTGCTGCATCTGCGCTGCCCCCGCCCAAGCCAGCCTGCTCGGGTATGCGCTTATATACTAAGATTTTGCACCCAAGCTGTTCTTTGCTGTTTTTTGCATACGCTTGCGCTGCAGCCCTAATTAAATCGTGCTTTGGCGGTTCAAGGTTTTTGTAAGCGACTTCTATGTTCTTTGATGGTGTAAACTCAAGCGTATCGCAAAGAGAAACAGAAAGGTTTAGCATATCAAGCTCGTGATAGCCGTCAGGCCGCCTGTGTTTTACGTTTAAGCAAAGGTTCAGCTTTGCAGGTGCGCTCATAAGTATTGGGCATGGTTCGTTCATGTAGCTTCCTCGCGCCTTGGCAAAAGGCGCAGGTTCTCGCCTTTAAAGTGCAGAATAAGAGAATAATCTGCGCTTACAAGGCGTGAAAAGATGCGCTCACCATAGCGCTCCTGCAGTTTTTCTACAGAAAGATTTGTCGCAACAACAGTATGCAGCAGGCTGTTTCTGCGCTCGTTAAGTATGCTGAAAAGATATTCAAGCGTAATATTGTTTATAAGAGGCTCTGTACCAAGGTCATCGATTAGTAAAAGCGGCACATTTAAAAACTCGCGTGCAGTATCCGCTCCACGACGTATGCCTTCAAGAAGCTGTTCGCTTAAGTTGTAGGCAGTAATTTTTTTAATGTCTATCCCGCGTGAGAGCACACGCTCTGCAATGCAGTTTATCAGGAAGGATTTGCCAAGGCCTGCCATGCCGATTAGGATTAGGTTCTTTGCGCTTGTGTTCGGGAGCGTATCTGCATATTCTTCAGCAATGCGCTTTGCAGACTGCATTTGCCTAAGCTGCGCTTTGTTTCTAAAGATATCAGAGTTAAAGCAGCTGAAAGTTTCATTTGCATTGATTTTTGATGTTGAGGCTGCGCGCGCAAGCTTAAGCTTTTTTTGGCAAATACACGCAACGCGCAGCGTATCCCCTGTAAAACCCGTATCGCCGCAAATTGTGCAATGCGCTTTTAAGGTTAAATAATCTAAAGGCATACCCATCTTTGCAAGAAGCGCACGCTCTTTTTCAAGGAGCAAAGTTAGCTCAAGCTTTGCGCCTTCTGCTGCGCTTTTAGCAGAGCTTCCCTGCCTTATAGCTTTTGCAACATTGAGCGCAGCCTGATGCTTTTCTTCTCTAAGCGCTTTAAACTCAGGGTGCAGCTTAGCTGCATACTCTAAGCGCGCCTGCAAAGCTTTCGACTCTTCAAACCTTATTCGCTCATAGTGCTCACGTATTTCGGATAAGGACATTTATTCCGCCTCCTCGTCCAGCTTTACGTAAATATGCTGAAGTTCCTTATCGGAATATTGCTTTTGGGGGTAGTCGGCAGAGTTAAGCTGCCGCTTTGTACGGCTAGGCTTTAATTCTTTAGCGCTTAAATGGCCGGCTACACCATCAAAGCTATATATTCCCTGCTCTTTTAGTTCCGATACAAGGCGCTTAAAAAAAGCAAAAGGACGCTCACCCGAAGCTGCATAATCTGCAATTGATTTAAGTGTTTGAAGCTCAAACCCCTCGTCTATATAAGCAGCAAGCTGCTCGCGCTCAGCAGGCCGCGAAGCCCTGCCCATGCCCATTGCAGCAAAGAGCTCATGGCTTATAGAAGCATGTTTTTCTTCTGTTTCAAATGTTTTAGAAATTGCATCTTCTAGAATAATGCCTTTGTTCTTTAGCCGCTCAAGCACCCCATCAAGATATTTAAAACTCGGCCGCTCTGCACGTGTTATTGCAGGGCAGGCGGATAAAACTGCTTCTGGCGTAAACCCCCAGTCCTGTGTCCATTTTTCATATAGGGCAAGCTCGTCCTGTGTTGGGCGGCGGCTCTTGTTCCAACGCTTAAGCACTAAAGCAGCACCGCTTGTAAGCTCCTCATGCGCTTGTGCCCTTGCCCTTGCCTGTTTGGCTGTAGTAACACCTGCATCTGCCCACGCTAAAGCGACTTTATCAATATAGTTCATGCTCACAGAGCCATCTTTTGCTTTTATACAATGCGAAATAAGTTCAAGCACTGCAGCATCTTCCATACTGAATACATCCACCCAATCATATACGCGCCTTAGGTCAGCAGGCCTAAGGCTTCGCGGCGCAAATAGCTGCTGTACAGCCTGAATGAGCTCATGATGCTTGCCTGGCACAAGGGTTGGCTCAGCTCTGCGCTCACTTGGCGCAGTATATTCAACATCCAATGGGTTGGCGTTTAGAATACGCACTAACCCCTCACGCTGCCAGTAAACAAATGCTTCAAGAACCTCGTCTTCGGTAATGCCAAGCGCATCCGAAACAGGCATCCCCAAAAACGCGGGGTATCTGCAGAGCATAAGCCCATATAGGTACACCTGAAGCTGCAAAGCGTTTGCGCTTGGCATATATTCGAGTATGAACATATTCTCAACAGGCGTTGCCTCAAGCGGCAGCGCTTCTTTTGAAAAGCGGCAGGACATAGCTCATCTCCTTTTTTTGTTGCGAATTTATTATAACACAGCAAAGGAGCGCTTGCATTGCACATGCGCACAACGTGTGTGAAAATTTAGCGTCACAAGCAACAAATGCGCATATATATGTAGGGAAAGCAATTTTTGCCGCATTAAACGCATTGCAGGGCAATACGCAAAACGCGGCATAAGGAGGTAGGCAATGGAACAAATGGTAACAATGATTCCGATGTTTGCACCTGATGGCTCGCATTGCGCAATAGCTCGCGTGCGCTCCGTCAACAGCTTTTCGGAAGTAGATGTACGCTGGAGCGGCCAAGAACGGCCGGAACTCGACCTGTTTCTACTTACAAGCGATGGGCTGCATGGAGTAATCGATGGGAAGGCCCCCCACCACAGCGGAGAAATTCTCTATGGCATTGCAGCAATGAATGCGCAGGGCGTATGCGTTTGCTGCGGGCCTGTTAGGAGTAATGAGGAGGAGTTCGAAGCTGCTATGGTACGCCTGCGCTTATGCTTTGGGAATACTTTAGAAGGTTCGCCTGGCGCAAAAGCAGCGCCTCCCGGCCCTATGCCCAAGCTAGAGGTTACGCCCGAGGCAACAGGCGCCCGCTTAAATGCAAGCACGCCAAAAGCACAAGCTGTCTTAGAGACACAGCCTGTGCCAAACGTACCTGCAGCTGCACGCCCTGCACAGCCCAGGCAACAAAATGAAGAGTTGCATATGCCTGGCAGAGCGCAGCAAAACACAGTAGCTGCGCAGAATAAAACCCCAGAGCAACACATCGCGAAAAGAGCTGACGAAGGAACAGCAGATGTTCAGCCAAAGCCCGGCTTTAGGGAAAAGCCTAAAGATGCATTCCCCATAGGGGAGCTGTTTGACGAGCACATACTCCAAAAACACTACTCTGAGCAAAAGCCGCTTAGTGAACGCGAAATGCCTAAAAAGCCTATTGCACAAGAAGAAGCAGAACCCGAACATAAGCCCGAGACGCCTCCACGAGGCCAAATATTTAATATGCACCCCCTGCCCCCACCTAACCAACAGGAGGTGCCATCATTTGAAGTTCGTGCATATGCCTTCAAAGCGCAAGAAGAGCAGCAACAGGGAACCTCATGCCCCTTGGGCTCGCCGGGCATGATGGAACAGCCCGCATTCCCGTTTTTGCCGCCTGTTATTGAATTTGAACAAACAGGTACTCCCGGCCAACAGGGAATAGGGGCTCAGCCTGCGCCAACGCCTGCATCAACACCCACGCCTCCACCTGCACCTATTCCAGAACAACAACCTCAACCAATTCCACAACCTTTACCTGCACAACAACATGCACCTATTCCACAACCTTTACCAGAACAACAACCTGCACCTGTTCCACAACCTTTACCTACGCCACCGCCTGTACCCTTCCAAACTCCAATACCAATGCTGCCGCCTGTACCCTTCCATACGCCAATACCTATGCCGCCACCTATACCTATGCGTACACGTGTGCCCGTTTCACAGCCTACACCTACGCAGCCGCCTGCATCTACGCCTGCGCCAATGCCTTTAGAGCAAAGCGCAGCAAAACCATTTGCTTCTATGGAGCAACCTAAAACTCAGCCCCAAGCCCAGCCACAAGGGGTGAATGAAGCAAATAATAACAAAGCGCAGCAAAGCGGTTTCCCAAACTCAGTACAACAAGCGCCTCTACAACAGCCAAAAAGGCGCGAAAACAATATTGGCGACAGCAATAACCAAAATAGCCAGCAGGGCAATAGAGAAGGCTCCCTGCCAGAATGCCTGCGCTTAGCAAAGGAAGCTTCTATTCTCGAGCTTGAAAGGCTTAAAAACGAAGCCCAGAATAAAATGGAGCAGCCCATGGAGGAAAACCCAGCACAAGCTCCAACTGCACAAATGCGCAGCGAAGAGATTGCTTCAAACAGCAGCACAGCGCTAAAGCGCATTTTAGAGGAGGCAAAGAGGCTCTTCCCAAATAATGAAGCAGAGGCTGAGCAAACCCTAAACAGCCCGCTTAGAGGAGCTGCTTCAGCTTGGGCAAAGGAAGCGGATGCGCTTGTAAGTGACAATTTTCAAGAAGAATCTCTGCCTGTTTATAACAGAAGCAGGCGCAATCTACCAAGCCGCATTGCAAACCCGTTCCCAAGCCAGTTCCCGGGTTCTGTATGGATACGCGTTGAAAGGCCGGAAGGCCAAGGGCCGTATCTTGAGGGCTTTATGCGAATAGGCGGAGACACCTTTAGCATAACTGCAGTTCCAGGCGAGTTTAAGCCTGTACCCCCAAGGCATTTACAGGGCTTCCATAGATATATCCCCACCCGAAGCGGCGGCTATTGGGTAAGAGTGCGAAAGAATTAGTTAGTGTTTCTCTAAGCAATTTAGGGAGTATAAATGCCCGACAAGCATTTATACTCCCTAAAAGAGTGATTGTAATTATGGTTTAGTGCACCTTAAGCCTTGCAGCCAGCCTTAACTATTAGCGCTTTTGGGAGCACCTTAAATGTAACAGGCGTATTTCCGATAACTTCCCCATCAAGCTGCAACGGCAGCGGGCGTTCGGTTTCAACGCTGATTTGTGTTGTTTTAAAATACTTTACCATAGGCAGGGACAGGTGCCGCCCTTTTATGAACTTTGAAAGCACAGAAATTACTGTAAGCCGCGTAACATCGCTTATTATGCAAATATCAAGAAGCCCGTCAGCAGGGTCAGCCTTTGGCGCTACATTCATGCCGCCGCCAAAGTGGGTGCCGTTGCATGCGGCAACTAAAAGCGCATTGCACTCAAAGGTTTCTTCAGGCGAAGTTATGCGCACAGCGTTGAGCTTAAGCCCGCACAAAGCGCTAAAAAGCCCAAGCATATATGCTGCAAGCCCCTTAAACCGCTTTTTGAAGCGCTCTGTGTTTATAAGCACATCAACGTCAAAGCCAAACCCCCCTACATTAAAAAAGAGGGTGCCGTTTGCCTCTGCTGCATCTATTTCGTGTTCATTGCCATTAAGCAGTATTTCAAGCGCAGCTTCTATATCCTGTGGTATGTTAAGGCTGCGCGATAGGTCGTTGCCAGTGCCGCAAGGGAAAATCCCCATTGTTACACCCTTGCCAATAAGTTCATGCGCAACCTCGCGAACAGTGCCATCCCCCCCTACTGCCACAATGCATTTATGGCCTGCTTCAAGCGCCTCTTGAGTAAGAGCATGGCTATGGCCTGGGTATTGTGAGCAGCCGACAGTGTATGTAATGCCGCGCTCTTTTAACAGCGCTTCCATTTGTTTGAACTTTTTTTGGGAGATTCCATGCCCTGCAATGGGGTTAAAGATAAAATGAAGCATTTCAATATGCCTCCTTAAGAATCATCACGAATATGATACCCCTAAGTCGCGGATTTGTATAGTATAAGAATAATGCTGTGCAAGCAACGTTGCTTTGCAGTATAATAGCGATGGAGATAGCTTTAAGGAGGCGGATATGCATTTTATAAAAGCGCATGGGCTTGGAAACGATTTTATAATTGTTGACGGCCGCTTCAACAATGAGCTTGACTATAATTATGCAGCAAAAGTGCTTTGCCATAGGCAAACAGGAGTTGGTGCGGATGGGCTGCTTATAATACTTCCCTCAAAAAGTTCAGCTTTAAGGATGCGTATAATTAACGCTGATGGCTCTGAGGCTGAAATGTGCGGAAACGGTATACGCGTTTTTGCAAAATACGTGTATGAGGCAGGGCTTATACGCAAAAAAGCATTTGATGTTGAGACGCTTTCCGGCCCTGTGCTGCCCGAACTTATTTTAAATGAAAGTGCGCAAGTAGAGGCAGTTCGCGTAAACATGGGCAAGCCGAAGTTTAATTGCGAAGAAATCCCTGTTGCAGGCAACATTTGCCAAAACGGCACATTAAATGCGCTTGGGCAAAGCTTTAGCTTTTCGTCTGTGCGTGTAGGGGTGCCTGTTACTGCTGTGCCTGTTGCTGACCCTGCGCTCTTTGACCTTAGAACATACGGCCCTGCAATTGAAAAGCACGCACTTTTCCCAGAGGGTACAAATGTAAGCTTTTTTAAGGTTATAGATACAGAGAACATTATTATGCGAATTTGGGAGCGGGGCGCAGGCCCTACGCTTGCATGCGGCACAGGCGCATGCGGAACTGCTGTGCTATGCAGCTTGAACGGGCTGTGCGATAGATACGTCAATATGCACCTGCCCTTAGGGAAGCTCTTTATTGAGTGGGATGAAAACGACACAATTTATATGAGCGGGCCTGCAGAACTTGTTTTTGAGGCTGAGTTTCCGGATGAAAAGCTTAGGCAGACGCTTTAAGCGCCCCGTAAAAAGCTAAGCTCCTAAAATAAGCTCCACAACAGTAAGCAGATAAGCCGATTCTAAAATAATGCTATACTTGACATGTTTTTGCCTATTGGCTATAATGAATTTCGCAACTTACGCTTTGCGCCCTTGGCTCAGCTGGATAGAGCGTTTGGCTACGGACCAGAAGGTCGGGGGTTCGAATCCCTCAGGGCGCGCCAAAGCAACAGAGCAGGTATATGCCTGCTCTGTTGCTTTTTGGATAAGGGACTGAGGGATTCGACGGGTGCGGCCTGCCATCTGCAGGCGAAAAAGCATCCAGTGAATGGTTTTTCAGCACCCCGGGCTGGCGGCGGCACTGCCCCTGTGCAGCCGGCAAATCCCTCAGGGCGCGCCAAGTCGCCGCATACTTCACAAAGTTTAGCTGCGATTTTTTATTGCATAAAATCTACCTATCACGCGTTTCGTCGCTGCTCCTCTTTTAGCAAAAGGACTCGCTTTTTTTGCATGAGCTAATCACGCCTTCATACACTTTGCCTGCGTTACTTCACAAATAATGCCGATAGCCGAAATTCGACCCCAAAAATAAACATATTATTAATAGCTACTGTCGTTTCTGCTTTCCATATGCTACTATTATGAAATACCTAATTCCAATAAATGGGGGAGGGATACTTTTGGAACTCACACGAAAACAATGGTGCATTCGGTTGCTTGCGTTGGCGATGGCGCTATGCATGGCAACTGCGTTATTCGGCTGCGGCAAAAAGGAAGCGAATGCGCGCGAAGAGGCTGCAGCGCCAGTGCCTGCAAAGAACACGCCCGAGCCAGCGCATGTAAGCACAGTAGTGAACGAGGTGTATACCAACTCGAAATTTATGCTCGAGATGCTCGTAAACGGCGATTGTGAGGTCACGGAAGATGGTGCCAATGTAGCTGTGATGAGTGCGCCGGGCAATGCAGCGCTCATCCTTTCGCTATTCCCGGGCATCCAAAACCTTACTGCAGGGTGCAACCTCGCGCTTATGGCGCTTACGAACACTTTCCCGAATGTGCAGGTATCGGAGTTTAGCCAGGGCGTGCTCTTTGGCGCACTCTCAAAATCCTGCACTTATACTGCAGAGCAGGAGCAGGGTACTGTGGCAGGGCTTCAGGCCGCAGCTATCATCAACCAGTCCTGCTATGTGCTTACCTTAATGCTCGACCCGAATATAACTAACGAGGAAGGGCTTCTGATTACCAATGTATTCAACAGCCTCAACGTGTTGCGGCCAGCACAGGTGAGCCGTTCATCGCAAACTGCGGTTTATACGAGCAAGTACCCAGAGGCGAGGCCTTCGCCAAAGAGTAAATCCAAAACCGTTAAAGAGTGGGTATATCTGCCCTATTATTACTATTCCTGGTGGGATGACGGAAGCAATTACGGCGAATTTCCATATTGGTATTTTGAACCGGACTGGGATTATTACAGCGACCCAGACGCCTATTGGGACTGGGGCTGGGACGAATACAATGATTGGGGATTCTACGACGAATATTCGGATTACTACGATTACGACTATTATCAAGAATACAACGATTACTGGGAAACCTATGATGCTTACGAATACGAGTATGCAGACGATGGGTACTTTGATGCAGACGATTATTTCGATGCTGGTGACCAAGGTGACCCGGGCGACTATTACAGCGATGATTACGACTATTACGACTACGACGATGGTGAGTGGTAAAAACGAAAAAAGGCTTCGAGCTTCCCGCAGTCTGGTACGCAAATGCGCCAGACTGCGGGAAAACCTTTTTAGGGGGTAAACCATGGAGCAAAAGCTAGTGGAGATAGCTTTTGGTGCTGTTTTTTGTGGCATTGGGCTTATGCTGCTCCCTAGGCGCAGCGGCCTAAAAAAAACAATCCACCGCACAAACAAGCGGTACTGTGATAGGCTATGTTGTAAAGAAGAAAGACGGGAACCAAAAGAAGAATAGTAAATATAGAGCAAAGAAAAAACAATAATTAATATTGAGGAAAGTAAAATGAAGAAAATAGCTTTTTTTGTATGTGCAATAACTATATTTACCTTAACTTCTTGTGGAGGTAATATTAAGAATGTCAATGTGGTAGATGTAAAATCTAAGATATATACATCTGATGATATTAAATCCGCTATTGAAACTATTAAAAAAGAGTTTGATAAAGATTGGAAGGGCTGTACGCTAAAAGAAATCTATTATGCTGGTGACGAAACTTCCAAGGCTTATCAAGATTGGGCAGATAGAAGTGATGCAGATGAAGTCATAGTTTTACTATCTACTTTTGATGTTGACTCGAGAGGCGGAGACGGTTCCTTAAACCCTAATAGCACATACGACAATTGGAATTGGATTTTGGTAAGAACAAATGGCGGTAAATGGCAACATGTTGACCATGGGTATTAATCGGAATATCGTTTTGCTTGAAGAAGTGAAAAAACCTACATAGGAGAAATCACAAATTTGAAATAGGTTTTTAGGCGGTGCTTGAAAAGGCCTATTAAATAAGGCGTTTTCGCTGTTTTTGGACATGTTTCCTAAATGGCCTTACTATTACACGTTGAGTGCGTAGTATTGATAACAAGGGTAAATGAATAAGTATGCCGAAAACCCTTATTTATCAAGATGTTTAGTACACATGGGTAGCAAACCCATTGTAGGAAATTTGCGATGTGGTGTACTACATATAATCTAAAAGGGTGGAACAAAAATATGCTGATGTGGATAGTTGAATGCGTAGTACTTTGCATCATCTTCACTCTACTTATAATACCCGCACAAATAAAAGACCCTTTTTCGCAAATTGCCTCCTACCCTCCTGAAATTCGAGAGCGCGTGAAAAGCCTGCCGCAGTATGCTAACTGCGTATATAAAAATCGGGTCAAAGGGAATGTTGTAAAGAAAGCTGCTGTGGCTACTCTAATCTGCCCGATTTTCGGCGCACTTGCGTATTTTGCCGGTTATCACGATTTTATTTCAGCGTTTTTATATGTGTTCACGATGTTTGCTTTCTTAAACCTTTATGACTTGTTTGTGCTTGATTTATTTTGGTTTTGCCATTCAAAGCGTGTTCGGATACCCGGTACTGAAAACATGGATAAAGAATATAGAAACCCGTGGCATCATGTTGTAGGCGCTGCAAAAGGTCTTGCAATTGGCACAGCGGTTTCGCTTATTGCTGCTGCCTTTGTAAGTTTGTTAGCGACTATGGGTGTAGGTGCTTAAAAAACAAGGAGCTGTAGCTTGTTTATGCTACAGCCCCATTATTTTCAAGGTATTAAGGTTAAGAAGCTGCTATTTGCTTTCTTTTTTAAAGCACATGAACCAATCAAGGCAGTATGTGTTATTATCCTGGCTTTCCATACGCTCCTTTGCAACTCCGCATGAGCCTGCAGTAGGCACTATTACGTCATCCCCCGGCCGCCAATCTGCTGGTGTTGCTACTCCGTCCTTATCCGCCTTTTGAAGCGCGAGAATAATGCGCTTGATTTCATCGAAGTTTCTGCCCATTGAAAGCGGGTAGTAAAGGATTGTGCGGACTTTCCCCTGCGGGTCAACAATGAATACTGCCCTTACAGCCTGGGTATTCGACTGCTCCGGCTGAATCATGCCGTATTTGTTTGCAACATCCATGCGGATATCTTCAATTAACGGGAACATGACTTCAACATCCTTCATGCCGTTCCACTCAAGCTCTTTAATCTTCCTAAGCCATGCGATATGCGCATATAGGGAGTCTACCGAAAGCCCGACAAGCTCTGTGTTAAGCGCCCTAAACTCATCTGCCATTGTTGCAAATGTCATAAACTCAGTTGTGCACACAGGTGTAAAGTCAGCAGGGTGTGAAAAGAGAATAACCCACTTACCCTTATAATCCTCCGGGAAGTTGATTTCGCCCTGTGTTGTTACTGCTTTAAAGCTCGGCGCCATATCGCCGATAAGCGGCATTCTGTTAACCTTGATTTCTTCCATTAGTTTTTTACCTCCACTATGATTTTGTGTTCAAGCAATCGTATGATTCCTTAAAAGCCTTTAAATATGCCCTAGGGCTGTTTATAAACCTACAATATCATATATGCTTGGGTTTCTCTGTAACATAATCACAAACGCTATACGCCGCTTTGAGAAAACAGCGCGCCTACACGCTCAAAGAGGGTTTGCTGGCCGGGCGCATCCTGAACTTCCTTAACTTCTTCCGGCTTTTTTATTGCGTCGCTTTTTATAACGAACTGAACTACGCCTATATTCGTATTCTGCTTTGATGTAAAGGAGAGGCGCTCAAAATCTGAGCCTGTATACTCTTTTAATTTGTCGTCAATTTCAGTTTGCACCTTTTCGGGCATATCGCTTGTTTCGTCTTCAAGCTCATTTGTCCCATTGCGAAGCTCACGCACACCCTTATAGAGCTTGCCGACCCCGCCTGCAAACTCGTGTATACCTGAGTGAAACTCCCCATAGCCTTGTGAAAGCTCGCCAACGCCTGAAAAATATTTACCTAATCCATCGTGGAACTTGCCGTAATTTGCGGATAGCTCTAAAAGCCCTGCGGAAAGCACCTCAAGTTTAGAGAGCATGCTTAGCTTTGAAAGCGAACCCGAAATTTCGCCTGCTATTGTGCTCAAGTTGTCGGCTGCCTGTCTTATGCCTCCGCTCATTTGCGTAAGTGTAGGCTCAACTGCATCAAACGCTTCTTTAACATGAGCGTATGTGCCTTTTGCAATTTGGGCTTTTTCGTATGTTGATGCAAGGGTGCCGAGAGCGGGTAAAAGAGAAGCATCTCCCTGTTGAACTAAACTTAAGAGCGCCCCAATATCGCTCTCCGAAACTGAAGGCCCCGGTATATCGTTAATTGCGCTACCAAGCGCATCATACGCCAGACTATAACCGCTATTAAGCGCATCAAGCCCATCTGCAATTTCATTTAACCCGCCCGCAAGTTTTATAAGCCCTTCAGGGAGTGCGCTAAGCCCGCTTAAATCCGGCATATCCGCAAGCCCGCTTTTTAATGAGGACGAAACCTGCCAAAGCGCATTTTCAATTTTTGCTGAGCTGTCTAAGAGCGTCCATGAGTTTATGCCAAGCTCCCTTAAACCAGAGGCAATGTCAAGAGAGCCGCTCTCGAGTTCGCCAGCGCCCGATTTTAAGGTTGAAACCCCGCTTTTAAGGTCGCCCACACCCTCATTAAGCTCAGCTATTGCATCACTAAGCTCCCTAAAGTCGCTTACCATATCGCCTGTATCCGGAAGCTCAAAGTTCATTGAAAACGGCATTGCAGTTATATCTACACCGTCAAACTCAAAGTCTTTAACTGAAGCCTTAAGAGAAAACTCAGCATCCTTTTTAGGCAGCACAGTATATGCTATTGCAGCGCTTTTGCCTGCGCTTGCAAGCACAGCATCAGGCGCTATTATGTTGCTGCATTTTTCATGCTCAAGCATCAGCGTCATTTGGAGCATGTAGTTTTCATAAAAAACAGGGTCAGCGCCTTCGTTTTTTGAAACTGAAAGCTTTATTTCAAGCTCCCCGCTTTTGCCTGCAAGCGCGTCAGGTGCAAGCTCCTCCCCATTTAAAAAGTATAGTATTTTAAACTTCCACGGAAGCGCAGCATTCTCCATATTGCCCTGATAGTAGAAGTTCCCCTGGTTTGCACTAAATGTTACTGCATTGCCGCTTTTTTTAAGCTCGCCTGTATCCGTAAGGTTTATTAAGGTGCTGTATACGCCATAATCCGTAACTTTACCTCCGGCTTCTACAGATAGCCTGTTTACTACATATGCAGCATACACACTGCCGTTTGAGCTTAATTTTGCGTATATTGTTTCGTCCTTTTCGCCTACTCTAGCTGCAGCTTCGCTTTGCACAGGCGCAAGCTCCGCATAAAGCGCGTTTGCAGGCGCACTAAGCGCAATTACAGCAATAAGCGCTGCACTCACAAGTTTCATTAGAACTGGCTTCATATTGTTCCTCCTATATAGCCTTAAGGCGCTTTGGACTTTTTGAAAATTCAGCTTTGTAAGTTGTAATTTCAATTGCTTTATCAAACAAGGCAAGCATTGCAGGCAAAAACACTGCAACAAGCAGCATTGAAAGCACAGTGCCTCGCCCAAGCAAAAGCCCAAGGCCTGAAATTACGGGGTTTGACGATGTCATATAAAGCGTAAAGCCTGCAACAGAGAGCGTAGAAGCGGAAACTAATATTGACTTGAAGCTTTCGCCGACTGACCTGTAAATCGCCTCTTTTTTTGAATACAGCTTTCTGTTCCTTGTATAGTTGGTTGTAAGCAAAATTGCATAGTCAACAGTTGCGCCAAGCTGAACTGTGCTTATAACCAAGTAGCCTATAAAGTTTATTTTGTTCCCAGTAAAGTAGGGAATGCTTAAATTTATCCATATACCTGCCTCAATTGTAAGCAGCAGCAAAAGCGGAAGCATTGCGGACTTAAACGTTAAAACTAACACAAGGAATATGGATATTACAGCAATAAGCGTAACTAAAATATTATCCTTTTCTACAAGGTTCTTCATATCATATAGGCTTACGCTATGCCCTGCAGAACGGGCATGCTCACCATAATGGGCGCTTGCAGCCTGCTGTATTGCAGTAACTGTTTTAAACGCGACTTCTCCTTCAGAGGGAGTATCTGTATATACAATAAGGCGAGCGTAGTTTTTTGAATAAAACTGCTCTGTAATGCTTTTATCCAAATATCCGGGGGGGATTGCCTCACCAACGCTTTGAGTGTACGATACAACGCCTGTTACATGCTCAAGTGCTTTAAGCTCATCTGAAAGCGCCTTTTCCCGTGCTGTATCCCCTTTTGGCACAAGAAGCGCAAGAATAGTCGATTGGCCAAACTCATCCAATATTGCCGCATTATCAAGGCTTGTGCGGCTGTTTGGCGAAATGTCGCTGTTTCCGTATGTAAAGGCAACATTAGCTTGCCCCAAAAAGCTTGGCACAAGTAAAACCCCAACAAGAAGCACAGCCAAAAAAGAAAGCTTTGAAATTACCTTATGCGCATTCAAAAACCCGGGCATAAGGGGTCTGTGCCTTGTTTTATCAATAAGCTTATATGTGCTAAGCGTAAGTGCAGGGAGAAACACCACAACGCTGACAAAGCTCAGCAAAATGCCTTTTGCAAGGTTAAGCCCCAAATCCGCCCCTATTTGGAAGTTCATAAAGACGAGTGCAATAAAGCCAAACAGGGTTGTAGCAGCGCTTGCAGCAATAGTAGAAATGGACTCTTTTATTGAGTGAAGCATAGCCTCGTCAAGGCCCGAATATTTTTTTCGATTATCCGCAAAGCTGTGCAGCAGGAAAATCGCATAGTCAAGCGAACAGGCAAGCTGCAAAATAGGGCTTACTGAAAATGTTATAAATGAAACTTGACCTAAGAAAAGGTTCGTGCCCATGTTTATAAGTATAGAAATGCCTATTGCAGCAAAAAACAAGAGCGGCTCAACCCAGGAAGTTGTAGAAAGCAGCAGTATTATGCTTATTGCAGGCAAGAGAATATAAAGGGCGTTTAGCACTTCTGCAATTGCAGCGTGCTGGGTTGTTGCAAGGTCAGGTGCCTGGCCTGCAAGCGCACCATCGCCTATAAGCGCCTGAATTGCCTTTGTAGCCTCTTTTTCCATGCCCTTTTCAATAGAAAGCGTAAAAAGTGCATTTCCGTTTTTATAAAATTCCTCAACTGTTTTTGAGTCGTACATTTCAAGCGGCTTTTTTAGGTCTAGCACATCATCAAGCCAAAGCACCTCTAAAACTCCGGGCTCTTTTAAAAGCGCAGTCTTTGCGCTTAAGGCTTGTGAAATAGTAATGCCTTTAAGCATAACGCGTGCATTGGGTATGCTCATGGAGAATTCTTCGCTCATAATTTCAAGCGAAAGGGTTGACTGCGCGTCAGGCGGCAGATAGTCCTCCATATTATAGTTAACATTTACAAACGGCAAAAGCGCAGCGCTTATAAACGTTACTAGCATAAAGAGCGTAATAACCGCTTTTTTATGATGTATAATGAAATTAGCAATTCCAGTCATAATTTACCACCACAGCATTGAACTACAGTCCAACTGGTATTATAATAGACATAGCGTTGGTTTTCAACAGACAAAACTCCTTAACTTGGCTTGAGGGGAGACATTTAGCCCAGCAAGTGTTGGATTAGCACAAAATATATTTAGGCGGTCATTAAAATTATGGAAACGGATACTAATCAGCGTGTGCGCCTGACGCGTAGGCTCCTTAAAGATGCGCTTATAAAGCTAATGCAAGAAAAGCATATTTCTGAAATCTCTGTGCGCGCTCTGTGCGAACTTGCAGGTATTAACAGAAGCACCTTCTATTCGCATTATAGAGACCCGCATGGGTTGCTTGAGAGTATTGCAGGGGAGGTTATGACAAACCTAAAAAAGCACCTCGAAAAACAGCCGCATGATGATAAGCGCGGTATTTCCTCACAAGTCATGGTTCGAATTCTTGAATACGCAAAAGCGAATGCACCTGTTTTTAAAGTGCTCCTAAGCGAAAACTGCGATTTTGATGTACAAAAAGATGTGCTTAAGCTCTCGCGGATTGTTACATTTAACCTTAACCCGAGCCATAGTGAACGCACACAGGAATACTTAACTATTTACGGCACAACAGGGTCAATAAGCATACTTCAGAAATGGCTTCAGGATGGCATGGTAGAGCAGCCCGAAGAAATATCCAAGCTTCTGCTTAGGGTACTTTATAACGGAATTTCAAGCTTTGAATAATTTTCTTAGTTCATAGGCTCTTCAGGCTGTTTAAGAACCTTTGCAAGCTTTAAGACAGGGCCGCCCAATGCAACCCCTGCAGCATATTGCACAAGGTTTAGGGGAACCCCAACTAAAGCAGCGGCAGCTCCATAGAGCGCAGCTTCAAACAAGAAATACCCAAGCGGCATAATTAGCCCTGCAAAAAGCAACACAAGAAACAGCCTTTTTTGCATCCGTTTAAACAAGTACGCAGCTAAAAGCGCCATAAGCCCTTTAATTATAAATGTGGGCAGCGCGTAGAGCGCGCTCCCAAGGAGAATATCCGCAAGGCAGCTGCCTGCTGCAGCTGCAAGCGCACCCCATGGGGAGCCCAATAAAAACGCGCACAGATACACGCCGACATCCCCAAGGTTTATATACGCGCCGCTCATTTGCGGTATGGGGATTGCAACAACAATTGTTAATAGCAGGGTGCAGGCTGCAAGCAAACCTGCAAGTACAAGCTTGTGGAGCGGGTTGTTAAAGTCGATTTTCATCATATGCCTCCTTCCCGCTGTCCGCCTTTTAATTCTACTCTTACAACAACCACAGGTCAACCCTGAGTGCAGGCAGTATGGCTTAATTCATCAACGCTTTTAGGTTCAGCCTCTTAAACTGCGTTACTTTAAGCTAAATTCCTGTTATACTAATATATATTATGCTTATCGAGGCTTATAGTTAAGAAGTTATAAATGCTTGAGGTAGCGCCATGGATTGGGGTTTTGTTCCGGAAATCACATCAATATGCGTGCTCTTGGCGATTTTGGTGTTCCATAAAAAATATTCATATAAGTCAAACCAAAGGGATAAACTCTTTGTTCGCTGTATTAGAGCCTCAATAATATACTCCTGCATAAGAACAGCTTCGGGTATTTCGCTTGTTTTACCGCTTAGAGTGCCTGAAGCGCTCATTTATTTTTTGAGGGATTGCTCTATGCTTGCGCTTATGTGCCTGCCGCTTACGCTTATGGAGTATGCGCTTGAGCTTATGAAAAAAACCAAAAGCCCTACTACAAAGTCGGCAGAGTATGGGCATATCTCCAAGTTCCACTAATGGCGCTGTTCCTTGTGCTAAACCGCATAAGGCCAATCCTCTACTATATAAACGACAATGAGGGGGTAGTCTTTCAAAGCGGCGCATATATTCCCGCTTTAATAGTGCTTTGCTCTATGGGCATATACTTAACTGCTGTACTGCTCGAAATGCGAAGCCTGCCCACATTTATACGAAACGCGCTTTTAACAGCACCGCTTATTGCGCTACCCTTTATTATTGTGCAGCAGTTTGCGCCTAAGGTGCAGCTTTATGGCACTGCATTTATGCTAAATATTCTCGTGCTGTATTTAACTATTCACGTCAACATCAAAAATTACGACAAGCTTACTGGCTGCTTTACAGATAAGGCCTTTAACATCGACTTAAAACGCATATACGCAAAAGCACAGCATAGCTCCTTTTTAATAATTGAGCTAAACAACCATGCGCTTATTAGAGGCGAATACGGCGAGCAAATGGCTTTAGCAATAATGCGTGAGCTTGCGCTTAATTTAAAGCAGAGTTTTGGGCAGCTCAATGTTTATATTACAAGCAGTAATTCGTTTGTTTGCGCAACACTTGGGCAAATGCACTCATGGAGTATTAAAGAGATGCACTCAAAACTAAACTCCGAGCTGCTTGTCAACGGCTTGCTTATAAAGCTTGAATGCGATATGGCCTTTTATGAAACCCTTGATGGGAGGGAGCTTGGCGAAGAGCTTTTAAACTGCCTTGAATTTGCACTTAAAAAAGCAAAAACAACAAATGAACGGTTTGTTCCATGTGATGAAAGTGTAATTTCCGAATATGCGCTCGAAAAGCAGCTTACAAAAAGGCTTAAAGAAGCAATAGAAAGCGACAATTATCTCTTATGCTTTAACCCGATTTGCAAAATTAGCGGAACATCTTTTGAAATAATAGCTGCGGATTGCTGCATAAGCTTTGAGTCTTCAAATGGCTGCGTGTTTTCGTACGAACAAATTCAGCCCATTGCTGAGCGCAACAATTTAATAAACCCCATAAATGAGCTTATCTTTAGGCGCGCCTCTGCCTTTGCTGCAAAGCTTAAAGACATGGGGTACGATGATATAAAACTCTTTTGCGCAATTACGCATAACCAGCTCCGCTCAAAGCGTATCTCTGCAAGGCTGCATAAAATACTTAAAGACGAAGGCGCGCCAAACTCAACCATTGTGCTTGAGCTTAGCGGGCAAGCTGCCCCGCTTGACTTTAGCATGAATGAAAATATCATAGCGCTTGAAAAAGGCGGTATATGCACCTGCCTAGGCGACATCAGCAGAAGCTGTGTGGGTGATGCGCTTACAGCACCTTTTTCATTTATAAAGTTCAACGAAGCCTACCTTTTTAAAAACGGGCTTAATACGCGACTTAACTCCTTCATTAAGCTTATGCCAGCTTTCTTTTCAAGGTTTGGCGCAACAGTAATTGCACAAAATGTTGTATCTGCTGAGCATATGCGATTCCTTTGCGAACGCGGTATAAAGTATGCGCAGGGGTCTGGGGTTTTAAAGCCGCTTACAGAGGAAGAACTCATAGCTAAGCTCAAACCAAAGCAAGCTGCAATTGAGCTTGCTGAACACTAAAGGAAGGAGCAATTATGCCTGCATCAGTTAAATTTGTAATAGGCCGCGCAGGCTCTGGGAAAACGCATTTTCTAAACTTTGAGCTTGGAAGGTCGCTCACATCAGGTGAACGCCCTGTGCTCATTGTGCCGGAGCAGTTTACATTTGAGGCTGAAGCTGAGCTTTGCAACCAGCTAGGCGGGCTTTTAGGCATAAAAGTGCTAAGCTTCAACAGGCTTTCAGAGCGCGCAATCAGCACGGAGGAAAAGCCCTTCCTTTCCCAGCAGGGCAGGCGTATGATAGTGCGCCGTGAGGCGCATAAGCTTCTTGATAAGCTCTCTGCGTTTGCCCCTGTTGTAAAACGGCCTGGCTTTGCCGCACATATTGATGCGCTACTTTGTCAGTGCAGGCGCTATTTAATAACGCCAGAAATGCTGCGCGATGCTTCAAGCGCCTTGAACGCGAACCCTGAGCTTTCTGCAAAGCTAAGCGATATTGCAAGCTTATATGAGGCAACACAGGAGTATCTTGATAATAACTACATTGATATTGAGGGCGCACATAATACGCTTCTTCAAAAACTCGAAGGCTCCTTCCTTAAAGGCGCAGCTGTATTTATTGATGGTTTTGATACGCTAACAGCGCAGCTCTATGCAATTTTAACGCGCATGATGCAAGTTTGCAGCTCGCTTACAATGACATTTTGCCTTGAGCCTGACGAAACCAGCCGCGACGCCTCACTTTTTGAGCCTGAGCGCAATGCCTATAAGCGGCTTTTGGAAACCGCATATAGCCTTGGCTGTACTATAAAAACACACAGCCTGCCTGCCTTCCCCCATGGCGGGAAGCACCCTGCGCTCTTTAGGCTGGAGCAGGAGCTTTACACATCACACCCGCTAATATATAAAGGCGATACTGATGGAGCAATTGTTGTTCACGGAGCAGTTGAGCGTACAGCCGAAGTTGAAGCGCTTGCAGATAAAATCATTGCGCTTGCAAGAAGCGGCATAAGGTATCGCGACATGGCAGTAATTGCCTCAGACATGGAAGTTTATACACCACTTGTGCAACGCGCCTTTGCGCTACGAAAGATTCCCCTTTTCCTTGATAGTAGGCGCGATTTGCGCGGCCACCCTGCAGCTCAGCTTCTAGTTTCTGCAGCTACAATTGCAAAAAACGGAGTTTCACGCTCTATGCTGCTGCGCATTGCAAAAACAGGGCTTGCAGGGGTCTCAAGCGCAAATGCAGAGGAATTTGAAAACTACTGCTTAAAGCGCGGGTTCCTTGGCGGCAATAGCTTTAAGGCGGAGTTTCCTCCTGAAGAAGAAGGCGCAGAAGCAGCGCGCAAGGCGCTTGTTGAGCCGCTTATTGAGCTAAGCAAAGGTTTTTCTAAACCTACAGCAGGCGAGAAAACTCACGCCCTTTATGATTATCTTAAGCGCTTAGATGTGGAGTCTTCTCTTAAGCGCATTGTTAAAGAGCTTGAGCAGGAAGGCCGATATGCGCTTATGGAGGAGCATACGCAGGTCTACGATATGCTTGTTGAGCTTTTCGAACAGCTTTATACGATACTTGGCAATGAGCCCATGTCAAAGCAGGAGTATATTGATGTATTAAAAGAGGCGCTCTCTGCATACAAAGTGGGCGTGATTCCTGCAACAAACGATCAGGTGCTACTTGGCGATTTTCTGCGCACGCGCAGCCGCAAAGTACGCGCTCTGCTGCTGCTTGGCTCTAACGAAGGCTTCCTGCCTGCGCCTAACCAGGATGATGCAATTTTGGATGATGCTGAGCTTAGCGCGCTTGCAGGCCTTGGGCTTACCCCGTGGGAGGATTCTGCAGAGAGCGCAAAGAAGGACAGGCTTGCGCTCTACCGCGCACTTTCGAGCGCAAATAGTTTTTTATGGCTTGGGTATGCATACTCAGACGGGGAGCGCGAACTTATTCCCTCAACTATAATAGAGCGCATTCTTTTGCTCTTTCCTGGCTGTGAAAAATCGGGCGCAGCTTCATCAAAAGCAACTAAGAGCACACCTATGCTTTCTTTTGAAGGTGTTCAAACGCAAGAAAGTGGGTTCATCCTGCTCTGCCGCAATTTGGATAAGCTTGAGGAGCCGCTGTTTTCGCTCCTATATAAATATTATTCGACTTCGCCTGAGTATAGTGCGCGGCTTAATCAGGCAATGAAGTTTGGCAAAAACCCAATTGCCTCTCACTCATTTGGAGTTCTGCTTGCTAAAAAGCTCTATGGCACGCGGCTTAATGTTTCAATAAGCAGGTTAGAGACTTTCCGCGCCTGCCCGTTCAAGCATTTTATAGCATACGGCCTTAGAGCAGCAGAAAGGCCTGAATATAAAGAACAGCCCATACATATAGGCAGCTTTTACCACCTTGTACTTGAAGAATTCGTAAAAAGGGTTAAAGAGCTTGGCTTAGACTGGGCATGCCTTACACGCGAAGAAACAGATGCGCTGCTTGATGAAATAATCCCAGAATGCCTAAAAACATTTGAGGACGGACTCTTGATATCAACAAACCGTGTTAAAGCGCTTGGCAGCGCATTTTGGAGCAAAGCTTTAAAGGAAACTGCGTGGGCAATACGCATAAGCCTTGCAAGCGGCAGCTTTTTGCCGCTCGGTAGCGAAGTAGTATTTGGCGCAGGGCAAAAGCTAAAGCCTATAAGCCTAAAGCTTAATGGAGCAACTGTGCTTCTTAAAGGCAAGATTGACAGAATTGATGAAGCATATGCACCTGACGGAACGCGCCTATTGCGGGTTGTAGATTATAAAAAGGGCAAGTACAGCGGCCTTAACTATGGCATGATTTATGATGGCACATCTATGCAGCTCCCGATATACCTTGCTGCTGCAGCCGGCGCTTCAAGAAATTCTATTTTGGCAAAGCGAAGCTCAAAAGCTAATATTTACAAGACTCCCAACTTTACTGCAACGCGCAAAAAGCCGCATATAGCGCAAAGCGGCCTTAAAAACAAAACCGGTAAAGCAAACTCAACAGTTGCTGCAGGCATGTTCTACCAGCTAGTCATAGACCCTGCAAGTGATGAAAATGCACCCGAAAAAGGGCAAGATGAGCTTCGCCTTAGAGGCCTTATGCTTGAAGATGAAGCTACGCTCAATGCTTTTGAAACCGAACTTACAGGTAAAAGCAAAACAGTAAGCTCGCTAAAGAGAAATAACGGCGGCCCGCTCCACGCATGTTCGCCTGTGCTTAATGCAGTGCAGATGGCAGAGCTTATAAAGTTTGCAGTTGCTAAAGCTGGCGAAATAACAAAAGCGCTTCTGCTTGGGGGCTCTAAGGCTGAACCTGTTGTAAAAGGCAAAGAACGTGAATGCAAATATTGCAAGTATTTGAGCATATGCAGGTTTGATATGCGCATACCCGGATGCAGGGAGCGAAAACTTAAGACGTATAATCGAAATACTTTTTTCCAAACCCTTGAAAGTGAGGGCAAGCCATGAAGTGGACAACACAGCAAAAGCAGGCAATTGAAAGCGAAGGTGCAAGCCTTATTGTAAGCGCAGCTGCAGGCAGCGGAAAAACAGCAGTGCTCTCAGAGCGTATATCAAAACTCTGCGCAAATGGCGCTGAGCTTTCGCGAATCCTCGTTGTAACCTTTACAGAGGCAGCAACAGCACAAATGAAGGTCAGGATTGCATCACGGCTTAACGAAGCTGCAGAAAGCGAAACAACGCCCCTAAAAGCCAAGCAGCTTAGAGCGCAGGCGCTTTCTGCTAGCCGCGCGCATATTTCAACTCTGCACAAATTCTGCCTTTATATTATAAAGCGCAACTACTATATGCTCGGGCTTGACCCAGCCTTTAAACCATTGGACAAAATCGGCTCAGATATGCTCCTGCTTGAAGCGCTAAGCTTAGCAGCAGATAAATGCTATGAAGCTTCAGACGCAAGCTTTTTAAGCCTTTTAACAGCATTTGAAGGGGAAGATGCGCTCTTTAAAGCAACACTTAAATTAAGAACCTTCCTTATGTCGCAGCCCTCGCCGTGGGAATGGCTTGAAAACGCAATAGAGCTTTATTCGCTAAGCGAAGCTGAAATTATAGCGCACCCCATTTACCTCAGTTTATTCAATGAATATCTTGCACAGGCAGTTTATAGCATAAATCTGCTAAAAGCCGGGCGTGCGCTTCTTCCAAAAGAGTATACGCGCCAGCTTTCTACTCTTGACAACGAGATTATGTCGCTTAATGCCATTGTAGAGGCAAAAGATTTTATGCAGTACCAAAGCGGGCTCCTTAGTGTTGTATTTGGCACACTTAGCTGGGGGGGAGTTAATGACTACCCACATAAAGAGCGCGTTTGCAACCTCCGCAAAGCAGCAAAGGATATTATAAAAAAGCAAAAGGAAAGCCTTAAAGGTGCGCTTGAAACAGAGGCTCAAAAGCTTGCCCTGCTCAAGCCGTATTTAGAGGCGCTGTTTAGCTTTGTAAAGCAGGTGGATGAGGCTTACGCAGCATTAAAAAGGGAGCGCGGGGTAATAGATTTTTCGGATATGGAGCATTTGGCGCTTAGGGCGCTTTCGGATGAGGGCGTAGCAACAACTCTTAAAAACAGGTTCGATTATATTTTTGTTGATGAATATCAAGATAGCAGCCGTATTCAAGAGTGCATAATAAATGCGATACGAAAAGAAGCCAATTTGTTCCTTGTTGGGGATGTCAAACAATCCATTTACCGCTTTCGCTTAGCTGACCCCGGGCTTTTCATAGAAAAGCTCGAACAGTTCAGTTGCAAAGAAAAATACAGCAAAGCTATCCACCTCAATATGAATTTTAGAAGTTCAAAACCTGTTATAGACGCAATCAATGCTGTGTTTTCCCGCATTATGTCAAAAGAGGCAGGTGAGCTTGCTTATGATGAACATGCAGCCTTAAAATGCGCAGACTTTAATGAAAAAGCAGATGAACTTGCAGGCGTTGAGCTCCATATTCTTGGGCCCTCAGCTTTAGAGCCTGAGCAGGCAACCTTTGACATTGCAAAGGCTGAAGCAAGCTTTAGTGCAAAACGCATACATGCACTTATGAAAACAGGAACCCTATGCAATACATTAACAGGCGTTTCGCGGCCGCTTCGATACAGCGACTTTGCTGTGCTGCTTCGCTCTGCAAAGCCTGTTGCAGCAGACTGGGCGCAGACTCTCACAGAAGCAGGCATACCTGCCTATGTGCAGCTTTCGGGCGGGTATTTTAATTCTATGGAGGTGCAAGTATTTTTAAGCCTGCTTCGCCTAATAGATAATAGGCTGCAGGATATTCCGTTTTTAAGCGCTCTGCTTTCACCTGTTTTTGATTTTAGCGAAACTGACCTTATAGAGCTTAAAACCTCTTATACAGCTGACTCGTTTTTTGAACGGCTAATGCTTTGCGAAGATGACGCAGCGCACTCGCTTGCCCTTAGCGCAAAGGACGTGCTAAATAGGCTCAAGCACTTCCAGAGGGAACTTCTGCTTTTGCCGCTTGGCGAATTCCTTGCAATGCTTCTTGATGAAACTGGTTTTTACAATTGCGTAGGCGCACTCACAAACGGCAGTGAACGCCAGGCAAACCTTGACGCTCTGCTTAAGCGTGCGAGGGATTATTCCGAAAACTTTGGAGAAAGCGACTTATGGAGCTTCCTGCAATATATGGAAGATGCGGAATCCTCTGTTGATATAGGGCCTGCACAAGCAGGCGCAGCTGATGTTGTGCGCGTAATTTCAATGCATGCTGCAAAAGGGCTTGAATTCCCGGTTGTAATTTGCGCAGGCTTAGGCAAAGGGTTTAACAAATCCGATTCAAAAGAAAAGCTTATACTTGAGCGCACGCTTGGCGCAGGCATAAAGCTAAGAATAGGCTCAATAAAGTACAAGACGCTTATGGAAGAGGCAATTAAGCTACGCATAAAAAACCAGCAGGTTGCAGAAGAAATGCGCGTACTTTATGTAGGCATGAGCAGGGCGCAAAAGCGGCTTTTGCTAATAGGGAGTGCAAAGGAACCCGAGAAACTCAATGAAAAAGCGCAGCAGTCTAAGTTAAGCCCATATGAATGCCAAAATGCAGCTTCGTTTCTTGAGTGGCTTTTACCTGTTAGCTTAGAGTTTGAGGGGCTTAAGGCAGAGTATCATTTTGCAGGCGAAGTTTTGAACACGTTTGAAAAAACTAAAGCTGACTTAGAGCCAATAAAAAACGAAGAAGCGCTTCTTGAGGCGCTTAAAGCGCATTTAAGCTGGCAGTATCCGCATGAAGCTGCTTCCTTAACGCCATCAAAACGCAGTGTAAGCGAGCTTACCCAAAAAGTGCAATCAGAAAAACCAGCGCCATTGTTTACAAACCCAACTGCGCTTACCCCGTTAAAGCGCGGCGTAGCAGCGCATGCTATATTAGCTTATCTTGACTTTAGCTTATACCCTAATGCAGATACAGGAGGGTTTGTAAAAGGCGAGGTTGAGCGAATGCTTAAAGAAGGTTTGATTTCTAAGCAGCAGGCAAAAAGCGCGCCTGTGCAGGCAATAGCCAATTTTTTAGAAAGCGACCTTGGGGCACGCCTTTTAAAGTCAGAGCGCATTGAGCGCGAGCTGGAGTTTTCCGTTTTTCTGCCTGCAAATACGCTTTTGCCTACAAACAGCTTTGAGCCTGTGCTCTTGCAGGGTGTAATTGACTGCTGCTTCCTCGAAAACGGCGCCTGGGTGCTGCTTGACTATAAAACAGACCGCCCTGTACAGCCCTTAAAGGAGGCAGGAATGGAGCATGCGCTGCAGCTTGACCTATATTGCCGTGCGCTGAATAAGCTGACAGATTTACCGGTTAACGAGCGCTATGTAGTGCTTTTATCTCTAAATAGTGCAGTTGCCGTATAAAAAGCCTTTTCGCGTTGACAAGTAACCTGTGCTTAACGATAATTAAGTAAACCCAAGGCTTTTAAAAACAGGGAAAGGATGTACGGCATGGAGGAACTCAGAACAAGGAATTTTATTGAAGACGCAATAGAAGAAGATTTAAAAGAGGGCAAGGTCAACTATATTCGAACGCGCTTTCCGCCCGAACCTAACGGGTATTTGCATATAGGCCATGCAAAGGCGCTATATATAGATTTTTCAATTGCTGAAAAGTACGGCGGCAAATGCAACCTTCGCTATGATGACACGAACCCGACAAAGGAAGACGAGGAATATGTTGACGCTATTCAAGAAGACATCCTTTGGCTTGGGTTTCAATGGGATAATATCTTTTACGGCTCCGACTATTTTGAAACATGCTATGAGCTTGCAGTCAAACTCATAAAAAAGGGCGTTGCCTATGTGTGCGACTTAAGCAAGGACGAGCTTCGTGAATTTAGGGGCACGCTCACTGAACCTGGCAAAAACTCTCCTTATAGAGAACGGTCTGTTGAAGAAAACCTCATGCTTTTTGAGCGCATGAAAAATGGCGACTTCCCAGACGGGACTCGCACCCTGCGCGCAAAAATTGACATGGCATCCCCGAATATTAACTTGCGGGACCCTGCAATGTACCGCATTTTGCACGCAACCCACCATAATACGGGCGATAAATGGTGCATATACCCGATGTACGATTTTGCGCACCCTCTGCAGGATGCAATAGAAGGCATAACCCACTCGCTTTGCTCGCTTGAATATGAAATCCACCGCCCGCTTTACGACTGGTTTGTTGAGCAATGCGAGTTTTCGCATAAACCGCGGCAAATAGAGTTCGCAAGGCTGAACCTTACAAATACAATAATGTCAAAGCGATATTTGCGCATGCTTGTTGAAGGCGGCCATGTAAGCGGCTGGGACGACCCGCGTATGCCTACGCTGTGCGGGCTTAGAAGACGGGGCTATACCCCGGAATCCATCCGCGACTTTTTAAGCCGCGTTGGTGTTGCAAAGGCTGACTCTGTTGTTGATACTGCAATGCTTGAACATTGCCTGCGTGAACATTTAAACTCATATGCAAAGCGCATGATGGCTGTACTCGACCCTGTAAAGCTCATTATCGAAAACTGGCCTCTGGGCCATGTTGAGCAGGTAGAGCTTGAAAACCACCCAAATGCGCCTGAAATGGGTAACCGCACACTTGCATTTTCACGCGAGCTTTACATAGAGCGGGAAGATTTTATGGAAGACCCGCCTAAAAAGTTCTTCAGGCTAAAGCCGGGGGGCGAAGTGCGCCTTAAAGGTGCCTATATAATTAAATGCACAGGCTTTGAAAAAGACGCAGATGGCGAGCTTAAGCTTATTCGCTGCGTTTATGATAGTGAAAGCAAAAGCGGTGAGCAAAGCAGGAAGGTTAAAGGAACGCTTCACTGGCTGAGCAGCCTTGAGGCAGAAGCTTGTGAAGTTCGGCTCTATGCGCCGCTTTTAGAAACAGATATTGCAGATAAAGCGGATTTCATGGAAAATATTAACCCAAACAGCCTTCTTGTTAAAAATGCGCTCATTGAACCCTGCTTAAAAAGTGCGCGCCCTGGCGACAAATTCCAATTTATGCGCTTAGGCTATTTTTGTGCAGATACAGCGCATACAGAAGCTGCGCCTGTGTTTAACAGAATTGTAGAGCTTAAAGACAGTTGGAAGGGTTAATGCTTGCTTAATGCAGTTATATAAAAAGGAGAGACGAATTTGACAGTACGCACACGCTTTGCACCAAGCCCAACAGGGTATATGCATATAGGCAACCTTCGCTCTGCGCTTTATGCATACCTTTTTGCGCGCAAGCATAAAGGAGCCTTCCTTCTTAGAATTGAAGATACTGACCAGGGCAGGCTTGTTGAAGGCGCAACAGAAATTATTTACGAAACGCTTAAGCGCGTAGGCATAACTTGGGATGAAGGGCCGGATAAAGGCGGAAGCTATGGCCCATATGTGCAAAGCGAGCGCAAAGCGCTCTACATGCCGCTTGCAGAGCGCCTTATAGAAAAAGGGCATGCATACAGATGCTTTTGTACAAAGGAAGACCTTGAAAAAAGGCGCGAAGAGGCTGCGCTTAGAAACGAAACCTTCAAATATGACAAGCATTGCCTAAGCTTAACCTTAGATGAGCAAAATGAACTCCTTGCCTCTAACACAGCCTTTGTTGTGCGACAGAACATACCTCTGCATGGCATTACCACATTTACGGATATGCTTTTTGGCAGCATAAGCGTAGAAAACTCAACTCTTGATGACAATGTGCTAATTAAAGCGGATGGAATGCCTACATACAATTTTGCAAATGTAGTAGATGACCACCTTATGGAAATAACACATGTAATGCGCGGTATGGAGTACCTTTCCTCTGCGCCAAAATACAACCTTTTATACGAAGCGTTCGGCTGGGACATTCCCGCATACATACATATGCCCCCAATAATGAAGGATGCCTCGCATAAACTAAGCAAGCGCACAGGCGATGCCTCGTTTCAAGACCTTGAAGAAAAGGGGTATTTAGCTGAGGCCATTTTAAACTATATTGCGCTTTTAGGCTGGAACCCTGGTGACGAGCGCGAAGTCTTTACGCTTTCTGAACTTGAAGATGTATTTGATGTTTCCGGGATGAGCAAATCACCTGCTATCTTTGACCCTGTTAAGCTCACATGGCTTAATGCCACCTATATTCGAAACTTAACTCAAGCGCAGTTTTCTTTTTACAGCAAGCCGTATTACGCTAAGGCAGGTGTAGCGGAGTTTGATGAAACTCTGCTTTTTCACATACTTCAGCAAAGGGTTGAAATATTCTCACAAATTCCCGATATGGTCGATTTTCTTGCATCTTTAGATGAAAGCTACGACATAGCGCTTTTTACAAATAAAAAATCGAAAACTGATGCATCAAGTTCAAAAGCAGTGCTTGAGCTTGTTATAAAAGAGCTTGAGGCGCTCCCCATTTGGAGCGAAGACGCGCTTCATGCTTTGTTCGCCGAGCTTTCAGATAGGCTTTCCTATAAAAAGGGCACCCTGCTCTGGCCTGTAAGAATTGCGCTTGCAGGCAGAGCTGTTACTCCAGGGGGTGCAATAGAACTTGCGCTTCTTTTAGGAAACGCTGAGTCGCTTCGCCGCCTAAAAATTGGCATGAAGAAGCTTGGCTGAAGTTTTATTAGAGAAAAAGGGGCTCTATGTCAATAGTTGGGGTAGAGCGGTAGACCAAGAGCAACGGGGAGCTG
>CAYWTY010000002.1:0-65589 GCA_964461335.1 uncultured Oscillospiraceae bacterium | reverse complement strand
CTAATTGAATATGTTTAGGTAAAAACGCTTGCGCTATGCGCTTAGGCGTGGTAGAATTGTTTTTGGCAGTCTTTAGTGGAGGTATGTAATAATGGATACAATCCGCAAGCTACTTACCGTTTTTTTGCTTGTTGTCTCTATTGTGTTGATTATTGTAGTCTTAATGCAAAAGAGCAAAGAAGGCGGGCTTGGCGCAGCCTTTGGCGGCGAGACATCTTCGCTCTCGCTAAAAGGCAAGGCAGTTACAAAAGAAGCAAAGCTCCAGAAAATTACGGTAGTGCTCGCAATTATTATGGGTGTGCTTGCGCTTGTTATGGTGGCTTTGCCTGCATAAGCACAACTTAAAAGGTAAGTAATCTTAAAGGCATGCAGGAGCATGCCTTTTTTATGCTTTATGGAAATAATAAAGCTGCGCACTTAAACTCCCCATGAGGGGATATACTGATATATACGAAAGGAGAAATAAAACATGCATGATGAAATTATTTCTGTGCTTCAAACAAGCGGCAAGCCGCTTACAATAGAGCAGCTCATAAGCAAGCTTGAAACAGATAAAGACGCGAAACCTGCAATAAATGACCTCTTGAGCGAACACCGCATTCTCTTTACACGCAAGCGCAGGCTCGCGCTCCCTGAACAGATAGGGCTTGTGTTTGGCAGAATTCAAGGGCATGCTGCGGGGTTTGGCTTTTTTTTGCCGCATGATGGCAGCAGGGATGCATTTGTTCCTGCAGAAGCAATGCACGGTGCAATGCATAATGATGAAGTCTATGTGCGCTATACAGAGCAGGTTAGCAGAAACGGCTCGCCTGAGGCATGCGTTATGCTTATTGCAAAACGTGCTTTTACGAGACTTGTAGGCACCTTTGAGAGGGATGATGCAGCAGGCGGCTATGTTGTGCCGGATGATGGGCGCATACCTGTGGATATGCTAATTCCGCGCGATAAAACGCGCAAAGCTAAAGCAGGCGACAAGGTAGTAGCAGAAATAATAGACTACCCTGACGGCCGCCGCCCAATGCTCGGGCAAATAACCGAAATCCTCGGGAATAAATCTGATACAGGCACAGATGTGCTTTCAATAATACGCCAATATGAGCTCCCTGAGGCGTTTTCCAAAGCAGCGCAAAAGAATGCGAAGCTTATAGCGCAGGATGTGCAAGCAGATGAGCGCATTACGCGCGAAAACCTTTTGGAGAAGCTCGTCTTTACAATTGACGGGCAGAATGCCAAAGATTTTGACGATGCAATAAGCCTTGAACGGCTAGAAAACGGCAACATTTATCTTGGGGTGCATATTGCGGATGTAGCGCATTATGTAAAAGAAGGGAGCGGCTTAGATAGAGATGCGCTTCTTCGCGGCACGAGCGTATATTTAGCTGATAGGGTAATCCCAATGCTGCCTATTGAGCTTTCAAACGGCATATGCTCACTTAACCCGGGTGAGGACAGGCTTGCGCTCTCCTGCTTTATGGAAATTGACGCAAACGCAAGAGTGCTCCGCCACAGGCTTGCGGAAACTCTAATCCGCTCAAAATACAGGCTTGTATATGAGGATGTGAGTGCGCTTCTTGCAGGCGATGAGGCGCTAAAGCAAAAATACGCTGAACTCGTGCCTGCTTTAACTGAGCTTGAGCTTCTTGCAGGCTTACTTAAAGCAAAGCGCCATAAGCGCGGAAGCATTGACTTTGACATTGCAGAGGCAGACCTTGAACTTGATGAAACGGGCAAGCCCATAACCCTTGGGAAAGCGGAACGCGGTATTTCAGAGAGCATTATTGAAGAATGTATGCTAATTGCAAATGAAACAGTAGCAGAGCATATGTACGACCTTAAAAGCCCCTTTTTATACCGTGTGCATGAACAGCCTGAAAGGGAGAAGCTCATTGAGCTTAATACCTTCCTTCAAACGCTCGGTTACAGTATTCGAAACCTTAAAGATGTGCAGCCGCGCAATATAGAGAAGGTGCTAAGCGCAGCTAAAAACACAAAAGAAGAAAATGTTGTTAATAAGGTTGTGCTGCGCGCAATGCAAAAAGCGCGTTACAGCGAAAGATGCCTTGGCCACTTTGGCCTTGCCTGCACGCGCTACTGCCACTTTACTGCGCCAATAAGGCGATACCCGGACTTGCTTTGCCACCGCATAATAAAACTTATGCTTCACGGCGGCCTAAACGAGAAACAAACTGCAAAGCTTAATGAGCGCCTTAGTGCAATTGCGCAAAGTACGAGCAAGAGTGAGCGGCTTGCAATGGAAGCTGAGCGCGCAGTTGAGGAGCTGAAAAAATGCGAATATATGAAGGAGCGCATAGGCGAAAGCTTTGCAGGCATAATTTCCGGGGTAGTGTCCTTCGGTTTTTTCGTAGAGCTCGACAATACGGCAGAAGGACTGGTACGCGTAAGCACAATTGACGACGACTACTATGTCCACGATGAAAAGAACTACCGTATGGTCGGGAGAAACAGCGGGCAAAGCTTCAGGCTTGGGGATGAAGTTAAGGTGCGCGTTAGCTCAGTTAATATGGTATCGCGCAATATAGAGCTTGAGCTTGAACCTCATGGCAACATGTATAAAAAAGGCAGGGGTTAGTAAACCCTGAATATATTTAAGATGAAAGCGCAGGCCGGCCGCCTAAAGGCGTTCGGCTTGCAAAGCGATTTATCAGACACTCGCCGTCACCATGAAATTTACATTTCTGACCCACGAAAAGTTGATGTTGAAAAGATGAAAACTGTATTGCGCCATCCTGTAAAAAGAAAATAGGGAGAAAAACTTATGAAATTAGATGGTTTCGGGATTTTTGTGCAAGATATGCCTTCTATGGTGCGGTTTTATCGTGATGTGCTTTGCTTTGAAATCAAAGAAGAAGAAAATACAAGCAATGTTTATCTGGTGAAAGACGGGACTCTATTTCTGCTTTTCCGCAGAAGTGATTTTGAGAAGATGGCAAAAAGACCATTTTCTTATGCTAATGGCATAAATGGTCATTATGAAATTGCTATGAGTGTTGAAAATTACGCTGCAGTAGATGATTCATTTAAAAGAGTCGTTTCAAAAGGTGCAACGCCTGTCTTAGAGCCTACAACAGAACCGTGGGGACAGCGGACTTGCTATGTTGCAGACCCTGAGGGTAATTTAATTGAGACAGGTTCATTTACTAAATGAGAACAGCACAATAGAAGGGGCTGCAAATTGCATATCATTAGATTGTGTTTTGCAATGACCCTTTAGTTAAAAAAGCACCCTGCCTTTTGCAATACTTGCCAAGACTTTAGCTATGTGCTACAATTGCTCTTGCCAATGTCCTTCTTGCTCGGCATGTGTTTTGCCGGGCCACTTTAGACCATAAGGAGGTGAAATGCGTGAACGCATATGAAGTGCTCTACATCATCACTACGGAACTTGAGGAGTCAAGCTTAAAAGCAACAATCCAAAAGTATTCCGACATAGTAAGCGCCAATGGCGGCGAGGTGGAAAAACTCGATGAATGGGGAAAGACCCGCCTTGCATATCCTATCGATTATAAAACCGAAGGCTATTATGTACTGATGAATTTCTCGAGCGCTCCTGAGCTCCCAAAAGAGCTTGAGCGCAATTTGGGCATCGATGAAGCCATACTGCGCTACATGGTAACAAGAAGAACGCACTAAGGCATCATAACGCAAAAAGGCTACGGAAAGGCGGTTGAGCAATGAACAAACTTTTTATCATAGGCAACCTGACTCGTGACCCTGAAACACGCACAACAACAAGCGGAGTTTCAGTATGTTCCTTCTCAGTTGCTGTCTCGCGCCGCTACTCTTCTTCAGGCGGTGAGCGGCAGACAGACTTTTTCCGTGTAAGCGCTTGGCGCCAACTCGGAGAAACCTGCCAGAAATACCTTGCAAAGGGGCGGAAAGTAGCAGTTGTTGGCGAGCTGCAGCCACGCCTCTATGAAGCAAGCGATGGCACAACACGCCTCTCGCTTGAGGTTAATGCAGATGAAGTTGAGTTCCTAACGCCCAAGAGCCACCAAGAAGATGCACCTACGTATACTGCAGGTTCCCCAAAAGCAGCATTTGAAGAGTTTGGCTTTGAAAATGTCAACGATGAGCTGCCCTTTTAAGAAGATAAGCTGATTACAGGAGGATATCCAATGGAAGAACGCAAACAGCGGCCGCGCGGTTTTCGCAGACGGCGCAAGGTATGTCAGTTCTGCGTGGATAAGACGGAGTATATCGACTATAAAGATGTTTCGCGCCTTCGCAAGTGCATAACTGAGCGGGGCAAAATCATGCCAAGACGCATGTCTGGCGTGTGCGCAAAACACCAGCGCGAGCTTGCAATAGCAATTAAGCGCGCTCGCGTAGTCGCCCTTCTTCCCTACGTTTTAGACTGAATAATAGAAGTTTATGGGCGTGCAGAAGCGCGCCCTGCTTTTTTTATGCCAACACTTCTCTTGCCCCTGTTAAAGACAAAGGCAAAGAGTATCCCTATTATAAATAAACCTGCAAGCTGTGCGTCAAATGCAAGAGGTGCGCCAAGCTGTATAACAGCATAACCAAACGCATATAGGTCTAGCCCTGCTTCAAAAACAGCAAGGAGCACAGGTGCAAGCGCAACCCCAAAGAGCGCAGCTGCTGGGCTATGCCTCAACCCAAGCATAAAAACCACACTGCAAAGTGCAAGCACTAAGCCAGGCTCAGCTAAATCTATAAAGCCCGATGCCATAAGGCGTGAAACAGCAAGCATACAAAGCCCGCTAGGTACTGCAAGCGCAACTGCTTGAGCTAAGCAGGAAAACCCTGAGCATTTAAGCGCAACTGCAGCTGTAACAATACATAGCAAAATTGAGGCAGGGTTTATTGAAAGCTCTACCATAGGCCGGAAAGTTATTGCATTTAATGCAAGAAGCAGGAGAGTTAGCGCAGCCCATGACTCTGCATTGTGGCCAAGCCGCAAAAGGGGCTTCTCAATAGCACGCGTAACGCAAAGAATAAACAAACAGCATATAAGTACAACACTCAGCCTCAAATATATACACTCCTAAAAATCAACTGCATCATTTGCTATACTAACCCCAAAACACACACCTTACGCTAGCTAAATCACACCTCATTTCGCAAAATTTGGTTTTTAAACTGCTTTTGCTTTTATACTTTGCGAAAAACCTCTATAATAGTGAAGTATGGCTATGCAAAATCCGCCATGGAGGGATGCATGGAACAATTAGTCGGCGAAATCAGCCGGGTTATATACCGCAATGCGGAAAACGGCTGGTCTGTTATTGAAGTAACAGATGCAGCAGGGGAAGCTACAACAGCTGTTGGCACGCTCCCTTTATGCACGCAAGGCGAGCGTGTAGAATTAAACGGAATTTATGTTGAACACAAGACTTATGGCAGGCAGTTTAAAGCGGAGTCTTGCATTACGCTTGCACCCGCCTCGCTTGGAGCGCTTGAAGGCTACCTTGGAAGCGGGCTTATAAAAGGTGTCGGCGCTGCAACAGCTAAGCTTATTGTTGAGCATTTTGGCATGGAAACGCTTAAGGTGCTTGAAGAAGAGCCAAAGCGACTAATGGAGCTGCCAGGAATAGGGCGCGTTAGATATAAAAGAATTGCAGATTCCTTCTTTGAGCAGCGCGTACAGCGCGATGTTATGATGGGGCTTACAAGCTATGGCCTAAGTGTACGCCAGGCGTTTAAGCTCTATGAGCTTTATGGGACAGGCTCACTTGCAAGAGTTAACGAAAACCCATATAGCTTAATAGAAGATGTTGAGGGAATAGGCTTTAAAACTGCTGATAAACTCGCAGCTGCAATTGGCATTGAGCATAACTCAAAACGCAGGCTCCGCGCTGGGCTTCGCTACATGCTCCTTTATGGCAGGCAGGAGGGGCATACATATCTTCCCGAAGATTCGCTTATAAGCCTTAGCTCAGAAATGCTTGGCGTTGATGAGGATACAGTTACTTATGAGCTTAGCGACCTCCTTCTTGAAGGCAGCCTTATAAGTGCGCAAACAGATGAGTTTAATGCAATTTACCTGCCCGCGCTTTATTATATGGAAAAAGAATGCGCAAAACGGCTGCTTGCGCTTTGCGCCTGTGAGCAAACGCTTGGCCTTGATATACAAGAGGCGCTTTTAAGGCTTGAGCAGAATTTAGAAATTGAGCTTGCACATGAGCAGCGCGAGGCAGTTGTTGCTGCGCTTAATGAAGGCGCAATGGTTATAACAGGCGGCCCTGGCACAGGCAAAACAACAATTCTGCAATTTATTCTCCACATACTTACGCGCCTTGGGCTTGATTTTTGCTTATGCGCACCAACAGGCCGCGCTGCAAAGCGCATGACTGAGGCAACAGGGTTTGAAGCCTCAACAATCCACCGTTTGCTCGAATACGGAGGCGAGGGTCAGCTTCGCTTTTTGCGCAACGAGGAAAACACGCTCGAATACAACATGGTAATTGTTGATGAAATGAGCATGGTGGATTTGCCGCTCTTTTACGCGCTCCTTTTAGCGCTGCCTAAAAATACGCGGCTTATAATGGTTGGGGATGCTGACCAGCTCCCGCCAGTTGGTGCTGGCACTGTGCTTAGCGACATTATAAAAAGCGGCGCGTTTTCTGTAATTCGCTTAACTGAAATCTTTAGACAGGCGGATAGAAGCGGCATAGCGAAAAACGCACAGCGTATAAACGCAGGGAAAATGCCCAAACCAGAGCCTGCCTCGGATTTTGTGTTTATTTCGTGCCAAGATGCGGAGTTGGCGCTCCTTGAGGTGCTTGCGCTATGCGAAGGCAAAACATCAAATGCTCTTACGCAAGACCCACAGCGCAATATTCAGGTGCTTTCCCCTACAAGAAAGGGGCAGCTTGGCGTAAATACGCTAAATATCCGCCTGCAAGGTGCGCTTAACCCCCCTGCGCCCCATAAAGCGCAGCATGAATTTAACGAAACGCTCTTTCGTGAGGGCGACAAGGTAATGCAAATAAAAAATGACTACCGTATGGACTGGATGCGCATAAACAGCGGAGGCATACCTGAGCTTGGAAGCGGCGTTTATAATGGCGACCTTGGGACAGTTTTTCGGCTGGATAAACAAAAAGAAACGCTTGATGTGCTTTTTGACGATGAACGCATGGCAAGCTACCCGTTTAGCAAGCTTGAGGAGCTTGAGCTTGCATACTGCATATCCATACATAAAAGCCAAGGCAGCGAGTTCCCGATTGTTGTGCTGCCGCTTTTTAGCGGCCCGCCAATGCTAATGACGCGAAACCTCCTTTATACTGCTGTAACACGCGCAAGAGCGCAGGTTGTTATTGTAGGCAAATGGGCAAGCGTATACCAGATGGTTGAAAACAAGCGTATGCGCAGGCGTTACAGCTCGCTTTGGCTGCGCATTAATGAGCTTGCGCAGAAGCTGATTGTTAAAAAATCATGCACCTAAAAAGTTTGCTTAACAGCTGCCTTTTGGCGCTTTACCCTTATGATGCAAAATGCTTTGCATGCGGCTTAGAAGCCCCTCTTAATGAGGACTGCCTTTGCAAAGCATGTGAAACCTCAATTCAGCGTGCAGGTGAGCTTACTGCGCCTGATGGACTTTTGGGGCTTTATGCTGCGTTTTTCTACGAGGAGCCTCTGCACAGGGCAATGCACAGCTTTAAATACTTAAACGCTCGCTATATTGCGCGTTATTTTGCAAAAGCTATTACGCTTCCTAAGCACTGGCAGTTTGATGTGATAGTTCCTGTGCCGCTTCACCAAGAAAAGCTAAAGGAGCGCGGCTATAACCAAAGCGCACTGCTTGCTGCGCTTCTTTCAAAGCGCCTATTAATACCTGTTAATGAAGGCCTTTTAAGCCGCAGCATATACACCAAGCCGCAGGCAGGCTTAAGCAGCGCTAAGCGCAGGGAAAACCTGCAATTTGCCTTTAGCGCAGTAAATAATGTTTCAGGCAGCTCTATTTTGCTTATTGACGATGTTGTAACAACAGCAAGCACATTAACTGCGTGTGCTCAAGCGCTTAATGAAAAAGGTGCAGCAAAAATATATGCTGCATGCGCATGTGCTGCGCCCCTTATAAAATAATACTTAAGGCATAAAAAAAGCGGCATTTGCCGCGTTTTACTTTAGAGCCAGTTTGCCGTATTTTCTGCATGTAGCCCTGCCGCCTCTAATATGGCGTTCTGCTTTGTTTATATCGAGCACCTTGCGCACATCCATAAAAAGAGCAGGGTTTATTATACGGAGCCTTTCCGTGACATCTTTATGTACTGTTGATTTGCTTACGCAATAGACCTTGGCTGTTTCGCGCACTGTTGCGCCGTTTTCTGCAATATAGCACGCTGCGTTTAAAACACGCTCTTCTATATAAGCGTCAGGCTGCCTTCCATACGCAGGCTTGTCGCTCCCCTTTTTGCGCATGCACCCTACCCCCTCGAACAAGCTTGGTTAAGCTTATGAGAGCGTACCGCAGCTTATGCGCTTTTAAGGGGCAACCTGTATGCAGTTTATTCGTAATAGAGCTAAAATCAGCGTTTGTTGAAGTAATCCATCACTACATCGCGCATTATATAATACCCAAAACGCGTTTTAATATAGTCAGCTGCAAGCAAGGCGCCGTTTGCAAACGCCTGGCGCGAGAAGGATTCGTGAATGAGCGTAATGCGCTCAAACTCGCCAACAGCCATGACTTCGTGGAGCCCAACATAGCCGCCTACACGAATAGAGTTTACAGGCACAGGCTTTTTAAGCACTTCCTCAAGCCTTTGTGCAATTTTGCGCGCTGTTGCAGAAATATCCTCCTTGCGGTTATGGTGCTTTTCAGTTATCGCATAGTCAAACTCAGGAAGGTAACAGCTGGTTTCTTCAACAAGCTCCATAAGCACATTTACACCAAGCGTAATATTGGGCGCATACACAAGCCCGAACCCTTGGGTATCTTTTGCAGTTTCTTCAAGAAGCTTAAGCTCTTCAGTTGTAAAATTAGTTGTACAGATTACCATCTTTACGCCATTTGCAGCACAAAGGGGCAAAAGCTCCATAGTTGCGTCAGGGCTTGAAAAATCCACAAGCACATCAGGCTTGTCCCTTAAAAACACTTCGCCTGCATTTTTAAGCTCATAAATCGGGCTCGAAAACCCCTTATAGGGCAACACATCTGAAATCGTCCTGCCTGCCTTTTCGCTTCCGTCACGGCAAAACGCCATGCTTAGCTCAACACCTGGGCGCTCTGCAGCAAGCCTTACAAGCTGCACGCCAGCCTTACCCAACCCGCAAAGGGCAATTTTCATATTCCCGGCCTCCTTCATAACTAATATCTTGAGCAAATGTGATTCTTATATAATATACCAATAGCTATAACCTGTCAAAAACGCGGGCTTGTGAGAATGCCTAAATCTCAGTACACAAGTATATTTTGGCGCATTAAAAAAACCGCCAAAAGGCGGTTCTTATAAACATTAGCTTAACGAGCCGATTTTTTAACCTTGTAAAGGCCTGCAAGCCCAAGCAGCGAGATTAACCCGTAAATAAGGCCAAATTCTGCACCGCCTGTTTTCGGCGCCCCTAAGGGAATGTTTTCGCCAGCGCCTGTTGGGATTGGGTCGTCATACGAATCTGTGCTGCCACCGCCGCCTGTTGGAATATCGGGGTTTGTGGGTACATTGTCGTTAGGCCCTGTGGGGTCATCTGTCGGGTCGGTCGGGTCGGTCGGGTCTGTTGGGTCGGTCGGGTCTGTTGGGTCGGTTGGGTCGTCATTTGGGTCATCGGGGTTACCCGGGTTATCACACGGGTAATCGTGCCACCCGCCGCCACCGTGGGAATGACCGCCACCATGGGAGCCGCCGCCTGGGAAGCCGGGGAAGTCGGGTAAGCCGTCACCACCGCCTGGGAAACCGGGGAAGTCGGGGAAACCGCCGCCGGGCAAGCCGCCGCCACCGTGGGGATTACCACCGCCGGGGTTACCGCCGCCGCCGGGATTACCGCCGCCGCCGGGGTTACCGCCACCACCGGGGTTACCGCCACCACCGGGGTTACCGCCACCACCGGGGTTACCGCCACCGGGATTGCCTCCACCGGGATTGCCTCCACCGCCGGGATAGCCTCCACCACCGGGGTTACCGCCACCGGGATTGCCGCCGCCTGGATAGCCCCCACCACCGGGGTTACCGCCGCCGGGGTTACCGCCACCTGGATAGCCTCCACCACCGGGGTTACCGCCGCCTGGATAGCTGCTGCCGCCACCGGGATAGCTGCTGCTGCCCGGGGAGCCACCGCCACCCTGCTTGCCACCATATGCGCCGCTAACAGCGAGCGCTGTGCCGCTAAACATCGCAAATGCGAGCAGAAGAGCGGCTAAACCAAAATATTTTCTATTACGCATAGTATTTCTCTCCTTTCGAATTGAGCAAAATGCTCATGGGAATACCTACTATTCCTATATGGATATAGTAAACCCAAAAAGGAGAAATATAACAGCGCAAACAAAAGAAATATATCTAATTTGCAACCAAGAACAAGCTTATGCATAAAAAAGCATGCGTTCCCATAAGCAAACGCCTGTTATTGCAATAGCTTATTTGCTGTATGCGGCTGTGTCTAAAAACAGGGTTTAGTCACATAAATATTTCGCCCAGTATTCGTGGAATGTAGAAAACCCATTTTGCTTCATATCGGTTGCTATATTTGCCCCAACATAGCGCCAATGCCACGGCTCAAACGCAAAGCCTGTAATTTCAGTCTTCCCCTCTGGGTAGCTTAGAATAAAGCCGTATTTATAGGCGTTTTTGCAAAGCCAGTCGTATTCTTTCGTTGTTTGGTATTTATAGGCTGAAAGCGTCTTTTTCTTAGGCCCTTTTAAGCACAAGTCAAACGCAAGCCCTGTTTGGTGTTCGGAATGCCCAGGCCACGCATACCAGATATTGTCGGGGCCGCCGCGCTTTCTGTTTACCCTGTAACCTGATTTTATATATGGAGAAAGCCCTTCCTTTTGCATATCAAGCGCCATTGTCAAAAAGGCGTTTAGGCAATCCTCCCTAAGCCGCACCCCTTTTCTAGCATATTGCTTATCCACATAAACTAAGTTTTCGCTCTTATATCCTTTTGGGAGGCAAAAGTGCTTGCTTACAAAAACACTCGTACTTGAAGCATCCAAACAAAGCACAGGGTTTTTGTAGTTTTCTTCATCAAGCCTTAGCTTTATAGCAGTTTCAACTTCATTTGCGCTAAGCTTAGGGAACTTAGCTGCGTATGCCTCATACCTTTTTTGCTCGCTTGCTGATGCAAAGGGGGCAAGGGTAAATACTAAAGCGCATGCAAGAAGCAGCGCAAAAATTCTTTTCATTACCTGTTACCTCAATATTATTTATTAATAGCCACAACAAATATTTTAGCACAGCAGCTTTAAGGAGACAACTTTTAGTAAAATATTGACTATGGCAGAAAGCCGCGGGTATACTCGACATAAGAGCACAAGGGGGTGGACTATGGCAGAAATTTACTTAGCAGGCGGCTGCTTCTGGGGCACACAAAAGTATGTAGCGGCAATACCAGGGGTGCTTTTTACTGAGGTCGGCTATGCAAACGGCAAAACTGAAAACCCGACATATGAGGATGTTTGCTACAAGAATACAGGCCATGTTGAGGCTGTAAGGGCAGAGTATGACCCAAATGTCATAAAGCTCTCGTTTTTGCTTGAGCTCTTTTTCGAATCCATTGACCCGTTTTCGCATAATCGGCAGGGTGGGGATGTTGGAACACAGTATCGCTCAGGGGTTTACTACGCATCTATGGCTGATAAGGAAGTCGTTGAAAGCGCACTTATGAGCCTTGAGAAAAGACTCAACAGGGCAGTTGCAATAGAACATGGGCTGCTTCAAAACTTTTACATAGCAGAAGATTACCACCAGAACTATCTTGATAAAAACCCAACAGGCTATTGCCATATAAGCCGTACGCTTATTAAAAAGGCAGCCAATGCAACAGTAGACCCTGCATTTTACCCAAAGGAAGATAATAATGCCCTAAAGGCGCGCCTTACAAAAATGCAGTATGATGTTACAGTTAATAAAGCAACCGAACCCCCCTTTTCAAGCGAATACAACTTAGAATACTCAGAAGGCATATATGTTGATATTACAACTGGCGAGCCGCTCTTTTCCTCAAAAGATAAATTCGATGCAGGCTGCGGCTGGCCGAGCTTTACAAAGCCCATTGACCCGTTTACAGTAAAAGAGCGCGAGGACAATTCGTTTTTAATGCAGCGCACAGAGGTCATAAGCAGAGCCGGAGGTGCGCACCTTGGCCATGTCTTTGCTGATGGGCCTAATGGCGGGCTGCGCTACTGCATAAACGGGGCTTCGCTGCGCTTTATTGAAAAAGCGCAAATGGAAAAGGAAGGTTACGGTTATTTAATTAACCGTATATAAAACTACGCAGTTAAGCGTAGGTTTAGACTTAGAGCATACTCTGCAAACAAAGCAAAATCTATCCAACTCCCCAAAATTAACTGTTTGACAAACAAATGCAACTGATATATAATATTTAATACTCCATATGATGTATGGCAATATTTTAGGGTTTTAAGGGCAAAGCCGGTGAAAGCCGGTGGCGCAAAACTACAGGGCCTAAAGGCAAAAGCCAAAGGCAGCCAGTTGCAGTACCGCAATAGCGGCAAAAGCCGTATGCGTTATTATCGCAGCTGGGAAGCTGCGATTTTTTGTTTCTCTGGAATCTCTTATTTTTAGGAGAGGCGCATGATAGTTGTAATAGCAGTAGCAATGGCAGTTCTTTTGGGGTTTGGCGCGCTCGCTATTGATATGAGCATGCTCTACCTTGAAAACACGCGCCTGCAGACAGCGCTTGATGCAAGCGTGCTTGCAGGGGCTACGCTCCTGCCTGATACAGGGCTTGCGCGCCTTGAAGCGGAAAAATACCTAAATGCAAACGGCTTTAGTGCAGACGGGGTGGAGTTTGACTTTGAAAACAACAACATGGTTATTACAGCTTCAGGCACAAAGGCAGTAGGCGCCGGGTTTTCAAGCGTATTCGGCAGGAAGGAAAATTCAGTTAATGCACTTGCAAGCGCAGAAAAAACATTTTCAAGCAACGGCTTTTCGTTTGACTACCTGCTTTTTACAGATGATGCTGGCTTTACGCTAAAATCAAGCGACCCGCTAAATATTTGGGGCAATGTTCACGCAAACGGCTCGCTTAACTTCTCGTCTTCTTGGCACCCTGCAGGTTACAGCACAATTAGAGGCAGAGCAAGCGCAGTACATACAGCCACAATTCACAACAGCTATAAGGTTTTAGGCGGCGTTTCTGGCAGCGCTCCAAAGGAGGAAATGCCGGATATAAACAAAATCGAGCAGAATCTTAAGCCAAGCCAGCCCAAGCTTCCAGGCGACCTTGCGACATATACAGTGCTTAACCCCGCAGATATTGTGCCAGGCGTTAAGCAGGTTTTTACAGGCAATACCTATATAACAGGCAGCTGCACCTTCACAAACGAAACTACTGTAAACGGCAACCTCTATGTTGACGGGAACCTTAAAATACAGGGCACAGCACCTGTTTGTGAGCTAAACGGCACAATTTACGCAACAGGCGACATTTCGTTTGGGAACAGCTTCAGGGGCAAGGGCAATGTGTTTTCAGGCGGGAGCATTACATTTGTAGGCAGCTATATAGACAATGACGGCATAATTTACGCGCTAAATGATATTAGCCTTGGGAACGCCTTTATAAGCAAGGGGAGCATTTACGCAGGCGGAAATATAGCGATTTCAGGCTATACCTGCACCTTAGACGGGTGCAATATATTTGCCGGAGGTTCGCTTACCTCAGGCGCTGCTGCTCATGGCAAGGGGAATTTATTTGCCAAAGGGAATATTGCATTCAACAGCTATGAGGCAAACCTAAATGCAGGAGATATGATTTGTGTTGTTTCGGCAAACGGCAACATCGATATAAAATACCAAACAGGCAGGGGCGTGCTGTTTGCGCCTAATGGAAAGATTACATGGCAAGGCTACGGCGGCTCGTATTATGGGCATATAATCGGCAAACAGGTTACAATCCCGGGGAAAGTCTCAATCTTCCCGCTTGAGGGGGAACCGGACTTTATGGGGAATGAGCTTGTTGAGCGAGTTAAGCTTATTCGCTAAGGCTGTATTAACTTTCGCGCAATTTGCACGAAACTAATAGTAAGGCGCAATCTTGTGCGCAGGCAATACATTGTTGGAGGTGGTTTTAAAATATGCTTCGCTGCAAAAGAGCAGTTTGCGTACAGCCAATTTTTAGCAAATACCTAAGTTCCCGGTAAGCACCGCATAGAAAACTATGAAGCGCTTACAAAAGTATCTCTTAATTGAAAAGGGCAAGGCAGCCGAAAGGCTGCTCACGCAAAGCTAAAGGGCCTAAAGGCGATAAGCCCACGGCAGCCAGCCGCCGGATTGAGCTGCTTTTGTTTACGAATATGGCAGAGCAAAGTATCTGCCGCATCAAAAGATGCAGCGTAGACGAATTAGCCGGCATTCGGTGAAGCGTCACGACATGCCCCTTTTGGGGCAAAGTACTACGCTCGGAGGATTTATGTGGATACCCATAGCAGCACTTGCAGGCGCCCTCTTAGGCGTACCCATGCTAAACTTAACGCGAACGCTCATTGCAAAGCGCGTTGAGGCGCCCTCTACAAGCCCGCTTATAAGCGCGAAATACGCTGTATACGGCTGGTGCGCGCTAAATTCCGCTGCCTTTATGTTAATCTCTCTGCTTCTTCTGCCTCAAGGTGCGCTTAGCGTGCTTTTTGCACTATTGCTTTTTGAGCTAATGCTCGCCTTAAGCGCAGTTGACCTTCTTATTAGGCGCATCCCAAATGAGCTGCTTCTTGCAATGCTCTTAGTATTTGCGCTATATAAGACTGCAAGCGCAGGGTGGGAGCTTACTTCAAGCCTGCTTGGCGCATTAGCTGCAGGCGCTGTGTTTATCCTCCCCTCAAAATTTGGCCTAAACATTGGCTGGGGGGATGTTAAATACGCTATAATTTTAGGCTTCTGCTTCGGGTTAATCGGGCTTTTGCAAATCATGCTTGTTATGGGGGTTGCAATGGTCGGACATTTAGTTTACCTTTACATCCACAAAAAGGGCACACGGAAGTCGCTTGCAGCAATGGGGCCGTACATTTCGTTAGGTGCAGCTTCAGCTATGGTCTTCCCGCTGCTTGAAACAATGCTAAACTTTAAATTTTAAAGGAGAAATAATATGAAAAAGTTCATGGACATCCTAAAGGATGAAAACGGCCAAGGCATGGTCGAATACGGGCTTATACTCGCACTTGTCGCAATAGCTGCAATTGGGGCCTTGGTTCTTTTAGGGCCGAAGATTTCCGCCCTGTTCACAGCAGCCAGTGACAAGCTTGTAGTGCCTGCCCCATAATATGTGCGAACAGAGCAATTCACAACAAAGTTAATACAACCCTTCCTACACATGCATATCCGCCCGCTAAGCGGGCGGATATGCAAAACGGAGGCAAAATGAAAAAGCGGCAGAATGCACATTTTGAAAGCGGCCAAGCGCTTGTTGAGCTTGCGGTTTCGCTGCCTGTGCTTTTGCTGCTGCTTTTTGGCATTATGGAGTTTGGCTGGTATTTTTACAACCAAATGAGCATTGAAAACGGGAGCCGCGAAGGTGCGCGCTACGCAATTGTAAATAGCGAGTCAGCAACGCTTACAATAGATGTTGAAGTGCTTGTTCAAAATATGATCAAAGGCCCTGGAGCAACGGATGTGCTTGTAAGCCTTATAGGTGACGACATAAAAGTTACAGTAAATAAAAGTGTGCCAACTCTAACGCCAATTGCATCGCTTTTTACTAATGCACAAGGCGGCATGTACAGCCTAAGCGCCTTTACGCAAATGAAAATTGCCTGAGTGTTTTTATTTTTTGAAGATACGCAAACATGCTTTACATATTACCTTAATTATACGCCGAAAACATCCACATGAAAGGCGGGCTTAATGAAGAAGATTTATATACTCGCAGCTATTTTCGCAGTTTTAACAGGCGTAGCAGCCTATTTTTTCGCTTCAGCGCTTGAAAAGAAGGCAACTGTAATTACACCCATGGGTCAGGTTGTTGTAGCAGCTGTGCCAATTGGCGAAAACATGGTTATTACTTCTGATATGGTTGCACTTAAAGAAACTGCGCTTGAGTGGGTTGCGCCAAATGCAATTACATCGCTTAATGATGCAGTTGGCAAAATAAGCCGCTACTACCTGCCCCTTGGCCAGCAGCTTTCGCATGAGCAGCTTAGCGACATTACAAGCGGCAGCCAAGGCGGGCAGCTTTCGTATGTTGTTGAGGAGGGAATGCGCGCTATTACGCTCTCAATTGATGAAGCTGCAGGTGTTGGCGGCTATATCTCTAAGAGCGACTTTGTGGATATTATGTGCGCGTATACAATTTACGATGAAGAAGAAGCGCCTGACGGCACAAAGGAAATAACAAAAACCTATGCTTCAGGCCTTTTAATAGAACGCGTGCGTGTGCTTGAACTTGGCCCGCTTTCAGCGAACATTTCAGGCCAGCAGGTAACAGGCTATGGCTTAATTACGCTTAGCCTTAATGCTGATGACGCACTTGCGCTCCACTACGCTATAACAAGCGGAGCGCATATTTATTTCACGCTTAGAAACCCAAGCGATACAAGCGCAGGCCCTTCGGAACTGTTCATACCTCTGCCTGTACTTGGCCGATAAGGAGAAACGCATGGAAAAGCTTAAGGTGCTCGTATTAAGCAGCGATAAGACATTGCGCTACAAAATAAAGGGAATCCTCGATGCAAGCGATATAGCGATTGTGGGTTACAGCGATGTATCACCTTTAGCTGTGCAAAAAGCGCAGGGGCTTTTGCCGGATGTTGCGCTTATTTGCTATGAGTCCCCTGCTACATACGATATAGCGCAGAGGATTTATCAAAGCGTAGAGGGCTGCGCAATTGTGCTCCTTAGCGAGGAGCTGAACCTTGAGCTTGCAAAAGAAGCGCTAAACTCCGGCATTCGGCTGCTTGCTTCGTTTGAAGAGGGTGGTGCATCTGTGCTTGATACAGTGCGCCGCGCAGGTGCGCTTGAGCAGGCGCGGCCAGGAGGCAGGGAAGCCTCGCCAGGGAAAACGCGCGTAATAAGCATATACTCGGGCAAGGGCGGCACAGGCAAAACAACGCTTGCAGTAAATATGGCTGCTGCGCTTGCAAAACAGGGTAAAAAGGTTGCGCTATTAGACTTAAACCTTGATTATGCGTGTACAGCGCTTTATTTGGATATTCAAGCAAAGGACACAATTGCAGAGCTTGCGCAGGAGCGCGCAAACCTAACTATGGATGTGCTGCGCGGCTTTACTGTGCAGCATTACTCAGGGCTTACTGTGCTTGCTGGGCCTAATACGCCGGATAGCGGCGAATATGTGGAAGGCCGCCATATTGAAAGCGTACTTTCTGTAATGCGCCCGTTTTTTGACTGCATTTTTATGGATTTACCAGCAAACTTTACAGATACGACAATTACAGCGCTTGAAAACAGCAACCAGATTTACATAGTCTTGCAGCCCGACCTTGCAAGCATACGCGCAGCGCACCTTGCAACAACTGTGCTTACATCGCTGCAGCTTCGCGAAAAGGTCGGCTATATTTACAATAAAGACTGCAAGGCATTCCTTTCGCTAAAAGATGTTGAGCGTGTTTTAGGCACAAAACCGGAGTTTATACTTACACGCGATGATAAACTTGCAGACCGCTCTCAGTGCATAGGAAGACCAATTGTGCTTGAGGAGCCGCGCAGCCTTTTAGGCAGGCAGCTTAAAGATATGGCAGCGGAGGTGTTTGCAAAATGAGCCTAAGAGTAAGGCTTAACAAAGCCGATGAAGTAAGCGCACCTAAAACAGATGTACAAGCGCAGGCTGCGCTTGTAATATCCGATGCATCTCATGAGCAGTACGAAGCTATACGCGAGCGTGTACGCTACCGCGTAATTGACCGCCTGCGCACGCAGGGTGGCGAGCCAAGCTGCACACAGGTGCAAAGCGTAATTGACGATGTGCTAATGGAATATGCAAATGCAATAACTCGCTTAGAGCGGGCGCGCATTGCTACAATGCTCTACAACGAAGTAATGGGCTTAGGCCCTATTGAGGAGCTTTTAAACGACCCAAGTATAAGCGAAATTATGGTTAATGGGCCAAGCCAAGTATTTGTTGAGCGCAATGGCAAGCTACACCTTTCGAATGTAACTTTTCGCGATGATGAAGCTGTTATGCAGATAATTGAAAAAATAGTCGCAGGCATAGGGCGGCATGTTGACGAATCAAGCCCAATGGTTGATGCGCGACTTAAGGATGGCTCCCGCGTTAATATAATTATACCCCCGCTTTCTCTTATAGGGCCAACAGTAACAATTCGAAAGTTTGCGAAAACGCCCTTTAAAGTGCATGACCTTGTTGACTTCGGCTCACTCTCCCAACGCATGGCAAGCTTCCTTGATGCGTGCGTTAAAGGGCGGCTTAATATAATGGTTTCTGGCGGAACAGGAAGCGGCAAAACAACACTTTTAAACGTGCTTTCCGGCTTTGTTTCGCAGGATGAAAGAATAGTCACAATTGAGGATGCAGCAGAGCTACAACTGCACCAGCAGCATGTTATAACCCTTGAGAGCAGGCCTGCAAACCTTGAAGGCAGGGGCGAAATAACAATTCGTGAGCTTGTTAGAAACGCACTTCGTATGCGGCCTGATAGAATAATTGTAGGTGAAGTGCGCGGAGGCGAAGCGCTTGATATGCTCCAGGCAATGAACACAGGCCATGACGGCTCACTTTCTACCTGCCACGCAAACTCCCCGCGCGATATGATTGCGCGTGTAGAAACAATGGTGCTTATGGCAGGAGTAGAGCTGCCTGCGCTTGCTATCCGCGGGCAAATTGCAAGTGCTGTTGATGTAATTGTACATCAGAGCAGGCTTCGCGACGGCTCGCGCAGGGTAACAAGCATTGCAGAAATAACAGGCATGGAGGGCGATACAGTCACAATGCAGGATATTTTTGTTTTTGAAACAGATGGTGCGTTTGACGGAGAGGGGCGCTTCTACGGGCGCTTTCGCACAACAGGCGTGTTCCCGCGCTGTGCGGAAAAGATTCGCACAAACGGTGTACCTGTACAGGAAGACTGGTTTAAATAATATTAAGGAGGGGCAATGGAAAAGCTGCTGCTTAGCATAAGCATTGTTGCGCTGGTTTTTCTAACAGCTGCGCTTATTGGCGCAACGCTCCTTCGCGACAGGCTAAAAGCGCAAACTCGCCTTAAAACGCTTGGCGGCGAGCGTTTGCGTGAGCTTACAAAAAAGGAACTTTTAAGGCAGCGCAAACCGTCAATAAAAATCTCAGCAGTGCTCATTGAGCAGCTTGCAAGCGCAGGCGTGCCTATGCGCGCTGAGGAGTTCTTAATACTTTGGGTTGTGCTTGCGCTTGTTCCGCCTGCAATAAGCTTCCTGCTTGAAGCGCATATGCTCATACCCCCAACGCTTACGCTAATAGGGCTTTGCCTGCCGCCGCTCTATGTGAGGCACAGCCGCAGGAAGCGCCTCTTAGCGTTTGAAAAGCAGCTTGCGGATGCAATTACGAGCATAAGCAACTGCCTTAAAAGCGGGCTTACATTCCAGCAGGGGATGCAGCATGTTTCAGAGCATATGAGCGAACCTATAAGCCGCGAGTTTGCGCGTGTGCTTCGTGAAATGCAGCTTGGCAGCACTGCTGAGCGTGCGCTTACAAACCTTACTCACCGTGTTGCAAGCGCTGATGTAAAACTCATGGTAACAGCAATTTTAATTGCGCAGCAGGTTGGCGGGAACCTCTCAGCTGTGCTTGAGAGCATTGCGCAGACAGTTACAGACCGCCTTAAAGTTAAGGCTGAAATTCACACAATAACATCAACAGGCAGAATTTCAGGCATGGTAATAGGGTTTATGCCTGTTGTTATAGGCCTTGTTTTAATGCTTATGAACCCCGACTATATGCAGGTGTTCTTTACAACACACAATGGGCGTATGCTGCTTGTTTTAGCAGGAGCGCTTGAATTTATCGGTTACGCAATCATCCGCAAAATCGTTTCAATTAAGTATTAAGGGAGAAGGAGGGCATATGGCTTTTATTATATTGAGCTCATCAGGCTTTGCGTTTATTATAATCCTATTGCTTTTCGACCGCCCGCGCACACGCTATAAAGCAAAACAAATTCGCATTAAGCGCATACAGGAAGGGGATAAGCTCTTTTCTGATGAGCTTGAGGAGGATTTTTCAAAGCGCTTTATAAAGCCGCTTGTTGCAAGGTTTAAGCAAAAGATTGAGCGTGCAGCATCGCGCGCTTTAAGAAAGAGCCAAGCAAACAGCAAGCTTGAGCGAAAGCTCCGCTTAGCAGGCTTTTACATAAGTGTTGAGGCATATTCCGCGCTCCGCCTTGCAATAACAATAGGCTTAATGCTACTTTGCACATTGTTTGCGCTTTATATGGAGCTTGAAACAAAAGAAATGCTGCTTACTATTGCATGCGGGCTTTTCATCTCGCTCCTCTTCCCTGCCTACTTTTTAATTTTAAAAAGCAGAGTAAGGCAGAGTTCAATAAGAATGCAGCTTCCTGATATGATGGATATTCTCTCTGTAAGCATTGATGCAGGGCTTAGCTTTGACTTAGCATTAAAGCGCGCGCTCGATAAGTTCACAGGCGCACTTAAGGAGGAGCTTACAATAACATCAATGGAAATCCAAATGGGCAAGCCCAGGCGTGAGGCGCTCTATGACCTTGGCGAAAATAACAGCGTTGCTGAGCTTAAGACGCTTGTTGCTGCAATTATCCAATCCGAACAAATGGGAACTCCAATAAAAAGCGTGCTTAAGACTCAGGCATCGCATATGCGGCTTATTCGGAAGCAGGCAGCCCAGGAAAAGGGCATGAAGGCCTCTGTAAAAATGCTCCTGCCAATGGTGCTGTGCATCTTCCCTGTGCTTTTTATTATACTTATGGGGCCTACTGTGTTTAACATAATAAAAGTCTTTGGTGAGCAATAATGAAGTATGCCACGCTTTATGCTGAAAACGGGCTTAGCCTTAAAGTGCGCGTTGCGCACACCTTCTTTCTGCGCCTTTTCGGGCTTATGTGCAAACGCAAAATCGACGGCCTTCTGCTTTACCCTTGCAGCCAAATTCACACTCATTTTATGGCAGAGCCAATTGATGTTATTTATATGGATAAAACGGGGCATGTGCTTTTATGCCTTGAAGCGCTCGCTCCCAACAAAACAGGCAAATGTGTTAAAGGCAGCTTTTATGTGCTTGAGCTGCAAATAGGTGGTTATAGGGCGCTAAACTCCCCAACTGCGCTTCGAATTGAAATAGAGCAAGGCAATAATTATGGAACGCAATGACGAGCTTATAAAAACGAATAAAATGCAAGTAGAAAAGGCGCAGTTTTCCGCATATAAAAAAGCGCAGCTTGTAAGCATGCTTGAAGAACAGCACAGCACGCTTGCTGCAATGAAGCGCGTGCTCTACACTGAAACAAATGAACTTAGAGACAGGCTCATGGTGCTTAACACAGAAAACAGCTTCTTAAAAGAAACGCTTGCGCAAAAGACAAGAGAAGCAGCCCTAAACCTGCACCAAGAAGCAGATATGCGCGAAAAGCTAAGGCCTATTGTTGAGAAGCTGCAAAGCAAGCACTCTCTGGAAATGGAAGCCCTGCGCCTTGAATACCGGAGCCTTCAGGCAAGGCTTTTAACAACAGAAAGCGCACTAAACGAAATGCGCGCAAAATCAGGCGCACTGCTTGCGCGCAAAAGCGCAGCAGAAGCTGCACTTAACAGCCTGAAAAAGGAACATGAAAAACTCCTTAATGAGCTTGAAAACGAGGCAAACCTGTACAAAGCTATAAAGACGCTTGAGTTTAGCCCGAATGAGGGCGAGCTTAGCAAAGAGGAGCTTTATTCTAAGCTTTATGAATATAAAGCTGCACTTCGCGCTGCAGGAAAACAAAATGCTGCAGCTGAAGAAACAATTCAAACGCTTAATATTGCACTTAAAGAGTCTCAGGCATTTTTAGAAAACCTGCGCATAAAGCATGCAGAACATCTTTTAGCTTTGCGCGAACGCGTTTTGCAGCTTGAAGCGCTTTTTGAGGCGCCTGTTGCTAAAGAGCCAAGCCAAAGCTGCATTAAGCAGTTCCCGATAAACGGCAAACCCTAAAACTGAAGCCTGCCTCTGTATATGCTGCACTTCTTTGCACAATCTAAGTTTATAAAGGAAGTGATAATATGGCAGATATGCCGGAAGGGCTGCTTTTTGCACTCTCAACCGATAAATGCGCTATGAAGCGGTTTTCAGCACTTGATGATGAAAAAAAAGCGGAAGTTATAAAAAGAGCAGAAAGCGCTCTAAGCGCACAGGAGCTTATTCACATAGTTAGTAGGCTATAAATTAGTACTCCCTAAGCACAAGCTCAGTTTGGCCTTGGTTTAGCCCAAGCTCCAGCCTCAGCACCTTTTTATGCCCCCTGTAATCTTTACGCACCATATCTCTTAGCTCTGTGCCGCGCGTATACCCGTGGATTACACGAATGCGGTATGTGGAAGGTGTAGCTCTTTTTAAGGCGCTCTCAAGGCAGGCCTTTGCCTGGAGCTTTGTCATGCCGTGAATGTCAAGCTCAACTATTCCGCTCATTCTTTACCCCCATGGTCGAAAATGTCATTGCCGTGCGCGTCAACTGCAACTACTGCAGTAAGGCCGTTAAATTTAACTGCAAGCACAGCCTCAGTACCAAGCTCCGGATATGCCACTTCTTTAACTTCAACTATATGCTTTGAAATCAATAGCGCAGTTCCGCCTGTAACAGCAAAATAAACTGCACGCCCGAGCATTGCCTCAACAACTGCGTGAGAGCGCTTGCCTTTGCCAATCATTGCACTTAACCCGCAATCCAAAAGGGGGAGGGTGTATTTATCCATACGGCTGCTCGATGTAGGGCCGCATGGGCCAATGAGCTCGCCAGGCGCAGCAGGGCATGGGCCTGCATAAAAAATACAAGCGCCACGAAGTTCAAATGGGGGCTCTATATTTTGCTCAAGACATTCAACAAGGCGCTTATGCGCTGCATCGCGCGCTAAATAAGCTGTGCCGAAAAGGCTTACTACTTCGCCTGTGCGAAGCAACGCTGCCTCCTTATTAGAAAGCGGGAGCTTAACTTCTTTTAACTTGTATACTTTAAGTTCAGTGTTCATAGCTTCTTCTTGTTTAGAAAGCGGGAGCTTAACTTCTTTTATCTGCATTTTAACCCCCTTAAAGTTCTGCGCTTTTGTGGCGGGAACAATGGCATTGCATATTTAGTGCAACAGGAAGCCCTGCTATATGCGTGGGCTGTTCAGCAATATGGCAGGCAAGCGCAGTTGTTTTGCCGCCTAAACCCATAGGCCCTATACCAAGCGCATTTACCCGTTTAAGCGCCTCTTCTTCAAGCCCGCTTAAAAGCGCGGAATCTGCCTTTTTGCCTGTTTCGCGCAAAAGCTGGCGCTTAGCTAAAAGCGCTGCAGCTTCCATTGTGCCGCCTATGCCAATGCCGAGAATAACAGGAGGGCAGGCATTTGCTGCATTTGCCTTAACAGTTTCTACAATAAAGCCAAGCACACCTTCAATACCATCTGACGGCTTAAGCATTTTTAGGGCGCTCATATTTTCGCTGCCAAAGCCCTTTGGCATAACCGAAATATTGAGCTTATCCCCTTCTACTAAGCGCAGGTGCAAAATTGCGGGTGTGTTTGTTAAAGTGTTTTCACGCGTGAGTGCGCTAAGCGCTGACTTTCGTAAATATGCGCGTTCATATGCAAAGGCTACGCCCTCGTCAACAGCCTCTGTTAAGCTTCCATCAATATACACTTGTTCGCCTAAATCTATAAAAACTACTGCAAGCCCAGTATCCTGGCAGCAGGGGCGCCGCGAAACCCTTGCAAGCCGCTCGTTTTCAAGGATTTGGCTTAGTGCAATAGCTGCTGCGCCTACTTCAACTTTTTGCGCCTTTTCTATTGCATTTAGCACATCTTTTGGCAGGCTGCATACAGCATCAATAAAAAGCCCGGCAACAGTCTCTTTTATAGTTGAGGCAGGTATTATTCGCATAAACACTCCTTTTTCATTAGAAACAGCTATGCTCTCCGTCTATAGACAGATGGGGAAAACAAGAGCAGCAGGGGGAAGATTTCGCAAAACCGAACAGATTGTGCATTTAGTCGCACCAACTTATAAGTGGCCTACGTACAGCAAAGCATATGCTAACTGCAGCTAAAGACATCACCCCTGCATGCAGGACTATAAAATATGCTGAAGTTTCGCTGTGTTTTCTTTTTTCCCTATCACAATAATTAAATCATTGGTATTCAATTCAAGGCCGGAATCGATTTCAATAATGGTTTCAGACCCTCTAACAATCGCAATTATGTTGAGATTGAATCTTCTGTTAAGATCCAATTTCGAGATGGTTTCTCCGTGGTGTCTATCGCCTAACCGAAACTCTGATATTATATATTCGCTTGGCAGATCAATGGAGTCTAAACTCCCGCTCATTGACAGCGATGCAGCCAGACGAATAGCACGATCCCGCTCAGGATACACCACTTCTGCGCCGATTTTCTGCAGCACCTTGCCGTGCTCAGCGCTGTTTGCTTTTGCAATCACCCTCGGAACATCCATTTCGATGACATTAAGTGTTGTTAAAATACTCGCTTCCACCTGCTCACCAATGCATACAATTACTGTGCCGCAATTATGTATTCCAACCTCGGCAAGAGTTGCCTTATTCAATTGTGATACAACAAAGGCTTGTTGCACCTTATCCTGAATAAGTCTGACCTTGCTTTCATTGGTGTCTAGTGCTAAAACCTCTTTCCCGTTTTCTGCAAGCTTTTCTGCAAGCGCCATTCCAAAACGGCCAAGCCCAATAACTCCAAAATTAATGCTCGCTCTATATTCCGACATATTATACTTCTCCTATCCTATCGTTACTCTTTCCTCTGGATGAGAAAGGTTCGACGATGCTTTATATACCCAAATACTTGCAATGGTAAGCGGCCCAACCCGCCCGATGAACATAGTCAGACATAAAAGGATTTTGCTAATATCCATCAAATGCGGAGTAATGCCTGTTGAAAGCCCAACTGTACCAAACCCTGATACGACTTCAAAAAGAATCTGCACAAATGTGAAGTGTGGCTCGGTTATGCAAATCGCGAGAGTCATGAAGCATATGAGGATTGCTGCCAAGAGGGTAATAGTAAACGCTTTCATGATGCTTTCAGAAGGAATCCTGCGCCTAAAAGCCACACATTCTTGATTTGTGGAAAATGCAAAAAGGCTTTTAAGAAGTGTGAATGCAGTCGTAGTCTTTATACCGCCGCCTGTTGACCCAGGTGAAGCACCGATAAACATGAGAATAATCAATACAAACTGTCCTGCTGCGGTAAATTCTCCAATTGAATAAGTGCTGAATCCAGCTGTTCTTGCAGAAGTGCTTTGGAAGAACGCACCAAGCCAAGTTACATCATCTGTAAGCTTTAATAAAACTGTGCCAATTGTCAGCAGACTAAGCGTCATAGTTACAACGATTTTTGTATTCATGCTTAGATCTCGCCAGTTACGCTTTTGCAATATCTCCCGGATTGCATAGAACCCCAGCCCGCCAAAGATAATTAAACCGCATGTTGTCAAGTTCAACAATACATTATCCCGATAGGGAATCAAATTCCGATAACCCCCGAGAATATCAAATCCAGAGTTATTAAATGCGGCTACGGAATGGAAGGCGCTGATACCTAAAGCAGACAGCGGCGGGTATTCCCGTGAAAACACGATGTAGCTGAGTATCATGCCTATGCTTTCAAAGCATAGTGTTACGAGCATAATGGATTTTACCAGTCGTACCATGCCTTGGAGGGTATTCAAATTCAGGGATTCCCGTACAAGGATGCGTTCTTTTAATCCGACCCTTTTATGTGAGAGGAGGATAAAGGAAACTCCTATAGAGGTTATCCCCAACCCGCCTATTTGAATCAGAAACCCAACTACGGTTCGCCCGAAAATGCTAAAATAATCGGCTGTATCTATGGCTATCAAGCCGGTTACACAAACTGCGCTGGTTGAAGTAAACAATGCGTCCACAGGGCGAATGGTAATGCCCAGATTCGCAGAAACAGGCAGAAGCAATAATATTGTACCCAAAAGGATCACACCGGCGAACCCTAGCGCGATAATCCTTCCCGGGCTTAACCGTCTTTCTTTCAAGGCCTAACCCACCTTTATACTACATAGTCACTTAGTGACTGTTTGCATCTTGCCTATAGGGTAACCATAAACATGCGCCATGAATAGCAGGTTTCGCATCTAAACCTGCTATTCTGTATTTTAATCTTCAAGATTTTTCTCGAAGTCTTGTTGCTCACACACTATAGCACGACATTATGGTATATTCAATAGCTATGCAATGTAGTAGATATGAATCTATAACAACATTTGAAAATTAGATTCTTCGCACTCGTTAGCTGGGCTGAACTGGCTTCTTCCTTATAGCTTTCAGCAATTCTACCTAAAAGCCCTTTTCCTCAACCCAAGCTGCAAGCTCATTTGCCTCTGCATGGCGCAGGCTTCTTAAGCGCTCTGCCATTTCAAGCGAATTGAACTTCGAGCAAAGCAGCACAGGCCGTATGCGCTCTATAAATTCTTCATCCATTGCATCTGAATAAACATCTGCACTTACTATAATACCGCCTGAAAGCGAGAGCTGCAGCTCGACTCCACCCCATTCAAACCTGCGCAGAAGAGCAACATCAAAGCTTGGAGAATCGCCCATGCGCCACTGCCATGAAGCATAAAGCGCTCTAAGCTCCAAAAGACGCTCCTGGTTAAGCGCAGCAACCTGCCCTACGCGTGCAGGCCCATAGCTTTTTATAAACGCATTAAGAAGCGCTTTTTTCATGCGCTCTATATTTACTTCAGGGTTAAGCTCACAAAGGTTTACAACACGCTGCCTTACGCTTTCAATACCTTTTGCCCTAAGCTTTTCTTGCGATGGCACAAGGTAGCGGCTAAGCTTTTGCAAATCCGCACTTACAAGGACAGTGCCGTGGTGGAGCGCAATATCCTTTGAAAACCTAAAAGCATTGCCTGAAAACTTCGCAAGCCCTTTGCTTACCAATAAGTCGTTCCTGCCTGAAAACTCGGTTTCAATGCCAAAACTTTTGCATGCTTCTAAAATAACAGCAAGCTGGCGCATAAGGTCATACTCGCTGCGCTTTACTATAAAAGTAAAATTCAAATTGCCAAGGTCGTGGTACACAGCACCACCGCCAGATGTACGGCGTGCAAGCACCCCGCCTTCCTGTTCGAGCAGGGAAAATGCGCATTCCTTCCATGCGTTTTGGTTTTTGCCGATAACAACCGTATTTTGGTTTTGCCAAATGTAGAGTATGCAGCCTTCTGTGCAAGATTCAAAAAGCACAGTCTCAAGGCTTAGATTATAATACGGGTCGTGCATGTTGCTTAAAAATACCGTGTTTTGCATGCGCTAACTTCTTTCCTAAGGAAACGCTGATTAATTCGGCATTCCTCATTTAATCAACCTTTCCCTAATAGAATAATAGTATTATTGTACCCAAATCGCATAAGCTACACAAGGAAATGCGTTTAATAGCGCTATATCCTTAAATTGGTTTGACAGGACAGCCGCCTTGGAGTATCCTATAATAATATATAAAGGGGCATTACCCATGGAAAGCCTTTACGAGCTGCTTCGAAACAGCCTTGCAGGCACATCAAGTTCTTTGCTCGGTGAAAGCATATACAGCACATATATAGATTGCGCGCCAGAAGGCTGTGCTGCAAGGAGCGCAGCGCCGCTCACTCTTGGCGCAGATGCAAACGAGTGGGCAAATGTGCTAAATGAAGGAGCAGCGGAGTTTACGCTTTTCGGGGTGCAGCTTGTAAAAAGCGTTGAGGCAAACGAAGGGCATCTGCTTTTTAGCCTTACTGACGAGTTTTATACAGAGGCGCTTAAATGCGCACTAAATGAGCTTGAACCGCTTGTGCAATGCCCTGAATTTCTTCACTGCAGCGCGGCATTATCACGGCTTGAGTATACAATGCGGCGTATGTGGATGCTTGGGCGCAAGGCAGAGGGCGAGCCAAGCTGCCCAAATAACACTGATGTGCAAAGAGCCCTGCTCTTAACGCTTGGTGCAATAGAGCGTCTTGACAATAACCGTGCGCTTACTCTAAGGCTTCTTAAGGCTTCAGATGTCCTCCTTAGAATGACGCGAGGCGTGCTCCAAAGAGAACGCCCTGCACTTTGCACAGCAAGCGCACATGTGGGGGATTGTGCAGCCCGGGTCTTTGCGCTATGCCTTGTTAATTTATGTTAGCGCATACGGTTGCTACCTGACTGGAGGTTAAATATGAAAATTAAATGGTATGGTCACAGCAGCTTTCTTATTAAAGCAGAATCCGGAGTACGGCTGTTTACTGACCCTTGCGGCCCTTCAACAGGCTATGTGCTCTCTGACATTTATGCAGATGCAGTAACTATAAGCCATGACCACAGCGACCATAATTACCTTGAGGCGTTTTCGAATACGCCCCAAGTAATTAAAACTGAGGGTCTAATAGAGTTTAAGGGCATAAGGATAACCGGCATCCCAAGCTATCATGACGAAAGCTCGGGAAGTGAAAGGGGCACAAACCTTATTTTCCTTTTTGAGCTTGAAGGGCTTCGCATAGCGCACCTTGGCGACCTTGGCGAAACACCATCGGATGAAGCCTACGAAAGCCTTGGCAAGCTTGACGTGCTGCTTGCGCCTGTTGGAGGCACATATACAATAGGCCCTGCAAAAGCATGTGAAATCGCCTGCAAAACAGGGGCAAGCATATTTATACCAATGCACTACCAAACACAATTGCTTACGCTTGGTAAAACGCTCCTTGGGGTTGAGTCAATGCTTTCTGTTGCAAAGGGCTGGCATATTCACAAGCTCAACCAAAGCCAGGCTGTAATTACAAAAGAAAGCCTAGGCGAAAACAGGCTTCTTGTGCTCGATTATACAAAATAAAAGCTAATGCTTTAGAAAAGAAAGCCTCGGCGAAAACAGGCTTCTTGTGCTCGATTATACAAAATAAAAGCTAATGCTTTAGAAGAGAAAGCTTAGGCGAAAACAGGCTTCTTGTGCTCGACTATACAAAATAAAAGCTAAAACTTAAGAGCGGGTGCAGCCCCGCTTTTTTAGAATGCTTATGGCAGGCCGCAATAGGCGTTTTTAATGCTACCCTTAAGTAAAAAGGGGGTGCTTATTACGGGGAGAAGTGTTAAGGCATCATCAGCAGAAAAACTTAGGGCAGCTGCTAATGAATATTTCGCCTCATGCGATGCAACGCGCGAACGGCTTCAGCTTAAAAACGGAGAACTTGCCTACCACCAGGTGCCATACACCTTAGCAGGGCTTTGCGCTGCGCTTGGGCTTGAAAAGGAATATGTGAAAAATGCAAAAGACGGGGCAACCACAGGCTTAAAAGAGGCTGAACGCGCAGTTTTAAGCTGGGCAGCGCTTAAAGTTGAGCAGTACACAGTTGAGCGGGCGCTCCTTGGGGAGCTTAACTCAGCAGTAGCTTCTGTGCTTTTAAAAGATTGGGGCTATGGGCAGGGGTTAAGCAGCGCTGCGTTAAGCGAAATTAAGGTTGTGCTTGAAGACCCTGAGGGGTTGAGCTGCTAAATTGGGGAAGAAAAGCAAGGCCCATATGCTTAAGGGTACCCCAAACCCTAAGCAGCGGCAGTTCTTCATGTGTAAAACGTGCTTTAGCGCATACGGCGGTGCGCGCGGCGGCGGCAAGAGCTGGGCAATGCGCCGCAAGTTCGTGCTGCTTGCCCTGCGCTACAACAGCCTTGAGCTTTTGCTTTTGCGCCGCACACTTAATGAGCTTATTGAAAACCACGGCAGGCCGCTTTTGCGCGAGCTTTATTCTATTGCAAAGTACAACTCCACTTCACGCGCGTTTTTATTCCCAAACGGCTCAAGAATCCGCCTTGGCTACTGCGACAAAGAAAAGGATGTTTACCAGTATCAGGGGCAGGAATACGATGTTATAGGCCTTGAGGAGGCTACCCATTTTACATATGAACAAATGCAGTTTTTATCTACATGCAACAGAACATCAAAGCAGGGGTTTAGCCCGCGCATGTACTTTACATGCAACCCTGGCGGCATTGGGCATGCCTGGGTAAAGCGGCTCTTTATTGATTGCGATTATACAAAGCACGAGTGTGCGCAGGATTATAGCTTTATCCCTGCATCAGTTTATGACAACCCCATACTTTTAGAAAACGACCCTGACTATGTGCGCATACTTGAAAACCTGCCCGAACACCTTAGGCGCGCACACCTTGAGGGCGACTGGAACGTGCTCTTTGGGCAGTTTTTCCCTGAGTTTAGGGTACAAAGCCATGTGTGCGAGCAGTTTCTAATCCCTACTTGGTGGAAACGCTTTCGCGCTATGGATTGGGGCTATAACGACCCCTGCTGCGTGCTGTGGTTTGCCATAGGGCCAGATGGGCGCGTGTTTGTATATAAAGAAGAATATGCAAGGCATGTGCTTTCCTCAGAAATGGCAGCGCGGATTTGCAAAAACTCTATAAACGAAAATATCGCATATACAGTAGCCTCGCCCGATGCCTGGCAGAACAGGGGGCTTAGCCACAGAATAGCTGATGGAGTTGTAGGTGAGAGCATTGCAGAGGTGTTTTCAAAATGCGGGGCGCCGCTTTTGCGCGCTGACCCATCGCGTATAGCCGGCTGGCAAAGGGTACGCGAATACCTTGCACAAAGAGAGGGCGGCCCGCTGCTGCAGATTTTCCCCTGCTGCAAAAACTTAATAAGAACGCTTCCGCTTTTGCTCCACGACAGCTCAAACTGTGAAGATGCAGCAGATGGCGAGGACCATGCAGCAGAAGCGCTGCGCTATGGGCTTATGTCAAGGCCTACTAAAAGCATTAGGGCGAATATACGGCCGGAAAAGCTATATGACCCGCTTAGTGAGGGTAAAAATAGCTCAGCAGGGTTTATGGGGCAGTAAGCTAAAACGCATTATGCAGCAGGCAATGCTTTATAAAACACATCAGGCAGCAGGCGCCTGTTTACATCAAGCTGAGTTATGCCGTGATTAAAGCAAAGCGTATACATAGCTTTAGCAAGGTTGAGCTTGGCAGTAAGAATGCTGCCCCTATCAAGTTGAGAGGCTGTAAGCTTTTCTATTGTTTGCTCGCTCGCGTTTGCAGGTATGCTCCTTTGTGCGACTTCAAGCACAACCTCAAGCATAGCTTTAAGCTCATTTACATCCTGCCCTGTGCCGCAAACTACGGTAAGCAAATGCTCAGCACCTTCTGCATAGCTTAGCGCTTCGTGTGCAGCCTTATCTGCACGCACATAGCTTGCATCATAACGCGGGTTGGGCTTTATTGAAATGCCGTAAATTTCTTTTACAAGCGCCTTTAGTTTTGAGTTGTGCAAAACATAAAATGACGCATTGTATACATCGCTTATATATTCGCCTGAAAGCGTATGGCGGCTGATATCCTCAAGTTCAAGCCCCATGCCAAAGACTGCAAGCGCTGCAATCTGCTCCAAGCTTAGGTTTGTTTTTAGCTTATCTGAAACTGAAAGGTATATTTTTGGCAGGTTGACAAGCTGGTTTCTTTGCTTTAGCTGCGAAAAAATTGCAAAGAGCATGCGCTGCTGCCTATCTACCCTGCCCACATCAGTGCTTATGCCTTTGCGCGCACGCATATAGTCGAGCACCTCCTGCCCGTTTAGGTGCTGCAAGCCGCGCTCAAGCACACGACCATTAAGCTTTATGCGCACATCCACATCATACTCTACACCGCCCATCACATCTACAACTGACTTAAGCCCGCCCATATCAACGCCTGCATAATACTCTATTGGCACGCCGAACAGGTTTGAGACAGTTTTCATAGCATAAGTGAACCCATCCCCTTGTGCACTTCCCCCGTGGGCAAATGCGGAGTTTATTTTCCAGCGCCCCTTTTTGTTGTATATGGGGGCATAGGTGTCACGCGGAACAGAAATCATATGTGCGGCTCCGCTTTCAAAATCCACACATAGGAGCATAATTACATCTGAGCGATAGTTATTGCGCTTATCACGGTAGAGCGGGCTGCTTTTATCTTCACGCTCAGGGCTTTGGTCATAACCAAGCAAAAGGATATTGACCTTGTTTTCCATAAAATCCGCATCTGCCTGGAGCCTAAGCTCCTCATCAGGGTCCGGCGTTGGTTCTGGCGTTGGTTCGGGTGTAGGCGTAAGCTTAGGTAAAAGCTGAAGCTTTTCTGTGGGCTTTGGCTTTTCTACTCTGCTCGTTTGTGAAGGGGGTTTTTCAAAAGCGCGCATAGGGTTTAAAAACACAATATACGCATAGTTGCCCGCAACAATAAGCGCAGCGCAAAGAAATATAAGCGCAAGCAGCTTCAGCGTTTTACGCTGACTGCCCTTACCCTTTTTTTCTTCCAGCTTAGGTTTCATATGCCGGCCTCCCTTTGCCTGTTACACTCATTGTATACAGAACGCACACGGAATATTTAACAAACATAATCTTATATACCGCCTAGCCCAGCTTGCAAAACTGCTTTTTGTAGGGTATAGTCAGGTTGTCCAATTATTAAGTTTTTTCGGAAAGGGTTCAAATTATGCGTGAAAAGGCGCTGCAAGTGCTAAATCAATATAATAAAAGCGAGGCGCTTGTTCGCCATGCGCTTTCAGTAGAAGCGGTTATGCGCGAGTTTGCAAAAGAAGCAGGCGAAAATGAAGAATATTGGGGCGCTGTCGGCTTGCTCCACGATTTGGACTATGAACTTTACCCTGAGCTTCACTGCAAAAAGTCCCCTGAGCTTTTAAAAGAAGCAGGGTATGACGATGCCTTTATACATGCTGTTGTAAGCCATGGCTTTGAGCTTTGCGCTGATGTTGAGCCTGTACTCTACATGGAAAAGGTGCTTTACGCAATTGATGAACTTACAGGCCTTATTTTTGCAACTGCCTTAATGCGGCCGTCTCGCTCAGTTATGGACCTTGAAGTAAAGAGCGTTAAGAAAAAGTTTAAAGACAAGGCCTTTGCAGGGGGCGTTAACCGCGAGGTTATACTCAAAGGCGCAGAAATGCTCGGCCTTGAGCTTGATAAGCTTATTGAGCGCTCAATTGAAGGTATGCGAAAAGCTGCGCCTGATTTAGGTTTGTAAGGGTTCCATAAGGGCGAATTTGGGGCGAAAGGGTTTTCTACGCTATAAGCAGCCCTTATTGCTAAATTAACGCAAGCGCTTGTTATTTTTATAGACATCATTTCCATTATCCCAATATATTGGGAATTTTGCTTATCCGATACATATCAGTTGTATGTCTTACGATTTACAGCATTAAATGAGCAAGCAGGCGAATGTTGGCGTTACCCTGTCAACCGCCTGTTTTTTCGACAGCATTATATGATTTTCCCCCCTACGCTTTCGCTTATTTCGGTGATACAATACAAACAGCCAATTAACCCATAGTTTCCCAGACCCTGATTTTACACTTTTCCCACTCTAACGGCTCGAAGAATATCAAATCGGCGCCGCAATGGGTCTAAACAATGGCAATAGCCGCACAATACTGTTAAAATGCCGCAAAAAATGCACAAGCTCTACTTATTCCACACATAAATGCACCCGCATAACTTTAGAAACCACAAAAACCGAACCCGAAGAATAAGCCAAAATCGGGGTCTTGTTTTATATAAAGATTAATGGCTCAAAGAGTATCCAGAGCCAAATAATACGTGGGGGGAAAAAAATGTCTAAACACAGAATGCTTCTAGTAGATGACGACCCGCAGTTCCTTGCCCTTATGCGCAGCTATTTTTCAGCGCAGGAACAGGTACGCCAAGTGGACGTTGCAACTGACGGTCGACAAGCTCTTGACAAACTGCGAAGCACAAAATACGACGCAGTTGTAATGGATCTCATTATACCTAAACTCGACGGGCTTGGCGTACTCGAACACATGCATATTAGCGGAGGAGAGCAGCCTGCTGTAGTTATTGCCTCTGCAATTCGAAACGAAGCCATGATACGAAACGCCTGTGCGCTTGGCGCTAAATACTTCATGGTTAAGCCTGTTGAGCCGGAAACGCTCTTTAAGCGCATTATTGAAACCCTAAGCGCAACTACTCTAAGCAGTATTGCGCCCCCTGTTTTACAGCCGCCGCGCACACTTGATGAAAAGATAACATCCGTTTTCCTTGTTGCCGGAATACCCGCGCATATAAAAGGCTACCATTACCTTCGCGAGGGTATAAGAATGGTGTATGCATCTCCATCGCTTATTAACCGCATTACAAAGGAGTTGTACCCGGGCATTGCAGCACGCTTTTCAACAACTGCAAGCAAGGTTGAGCGTGCAATTCGCCATGCAATTGAGGTAGCCTGGTCAAGAGGGAAAATTGAAAATATAAATCAGCTTTTCGGCTACAATATTTACTCTAAAAACGATAAGCCGACAAACGGCGAGTTTATTGCGCTTGTTGCAGATAAACTGTTAATTGAGCAGGGGCGCGACGACATGCTTTCATCCAACATCGCATAAGCGTATGTATCCTCATATACGCGTGAAACCAGATATAAGGCACAGAGAGTAAAAGCGTAGCAATGCGCTTTTACTCTATTATACCTGAGCTTTACCTCCTTATGTTTGCCTTGCCTGAAATGCTTTCTATCTTTATTTCTACAACGCATACATGGTCAAGCTCTTTTTCGATTGCTGCTTTTGCGTTTTCTAATGCGCTTGGCGTATGGCGCTCACACAAAAGATATAATATGCGCGCCTTTTCGCTTTGCGAATTTACTTCCTCTGCAATGCCACTTATTATTGCGCTTGCATATTCGACAGTAAAAGAATCTTCAATAGTTCGGCTTTTTGAAACGCAGGCAAGGCTTACCTGCTTATTGCGCCTAATGTTGTCGAGCTTTTTACCCTCTTTTGCAGCATGTAAGTAGATGCTGTCATTTTCGCGCACAATTGTCATTGGTACGCAATAAGGCGTGCCATCCTCATTTAGCGTTGCAAGCGCTGCATATTCACACTCGTCAACTACCTTAAGTGCAAACTCACGCTCCTGTTCACGGTCTTTTCTTCGCATTTGTGACCCTCCGCATTTTATTTACCCTTAAAATAAGAATACCATAGATTCGCTGTTCAGCGCGCCTTTTTTGATAAAACCCCTTATGATATACTTGCTAAAAGGGGGTTTGTATGCACCTTAATGAAGGCATTGATTTTGAAGCAACGCTCTTTTGTGGGCAGACCTTTGCCTGGAAGCGCGTTGAAGGCGGCTATATTGCCTGCATTGAAGGTAATGCCGCATTTCTTAGCGAGCGCGGCAATTTAAGCTGGGAAGGGTTTGCAGATGAAGCTTACTGGGCGCGTTATTTTGACATTGCCCGCGACTACCCTGCTTTAGCTAGTGAGTTTTCACATGATGAATTTATTGCGAAAGCGTTTTCACATTACGCAGGGCTTCGCGTTTTAAACCAGCCTATTTGGGAAACGCTTGCTGCATTTATAGTATCTGCCAACAATAATATTAAACGAATAACAGGTATTCTTTTTGCGCTTAGCGAGGCGCTTGGAAAAGTGCGCCAAATTGCAGGGCACAGCCTTTTTATGTTCCCTGAACCTCTAGCTATTATAAACGCAGGCGAAGAGGCGCTTTATAAGCTTGGCCTTGGCTACCGCGCACCGTATCTTTATGAAACTGCAAAGCTCGTACAAAATGGTTTTGACTTAAAGTCGCTCCCCTTACTCGGCTATGAACAAGCGCATAAGTCGCTTTTGCACCTTAAAGGCGTTGGACCGAAAGTTGCAGACTGCGTGCTGCTCTTTTCATGCAGCTATGCAGAGGCGCTCCCTGTTGATTTATGGGTTAAGCGTGTGCTTGAACTGCTTTATGGGCTTTGTGGCACAAACTTAAGCCTTAGAGCTAAAGGCCGCGAATATTTTGGGCAGCAGGCTGGCCTTGTTACGCATATGCTTTTCCACGGAGCAAGAATGGGGCTTTTTAAAGAGCAGGGTGTGTAGGGCCGCCGGCTCTTCCCGAAGGGAAGCCCCGGCAAACGGTCGCCCAAGGCGGGAGCCTTGGGCGCCTGTTTGCCGGGGGCATGCGCGAGCATGCAGCCGGCGGCTGCACCAACTTTTTCAACTTACCTTTGATTGACGAGAGGCGTACAAGGTGGGATACTATTACAAACAGTTAAATATATTATTTAAAGGGAGACACTGATTAAATGAGGAGTGACGTATTGGCGAGAAAATTTTGAGTCCTGCAAGGAGCAAAATCGAAAGAATAGTAGAGCTATTTTGAGATTTTAGCGACACAGCAGGGCACAAAAATAGCCGCCAAGGCGGCGTTTCCGAATTAATCAGCGTCTCCTTAACAAAAGCTTCGTATTTTTGCGCAAAGGGGGGTTATAAATGCGCATGATGGACGCGCTGATTAAGGAGCGCCCGGAAAGGGGGCTTTCGCTTGGCAGGGTTAAGGTACCAGAGCCCGGGATAGGCGAAGTGCTCATTAAAATCCGCAAAGCTGCAATTTGCGGAACAGATTTGCATATTTACAATTGGGATGAATGGAGTAAGCACACTATTAAGCCGCCGCTTGTTATAGGGCATGAGTATGTAGGCGAAATTGCAGAGCTTGGTCCTGGTGTTAAAGGCTTATATGAAGGCGAGCTTGTAAGCGGCGAAGGGCATATTGTTTGCGGCAGGTGCCGCAACTGCAGGGCAGGCAATGGGCAATGGTGCAAGTTTACAAGTGGTGTGGGCGTAAATAGGGATGGTGCGTTTGCAGAATACCTTTGCATACCTGCTACAAATGTAATAGTCATACCAGAAAACCGCGGCTATGATGAAGAAACCATATCCTTTTTTGACGCATACGGCAATGCAACGCATGCAGCTACAATGTTTGATGTTGTAGGCGAGGATGTTTTAATAACAGGCGCAGGCCCAATAGGTTTGATGGCTGTTGCAATCTGCAGGCAAAACGGGGCGCGCAGGGTAATAATTACTGATATTAACGATTATAGGCTAAATATCGCAAAGCGCATGGGCGCGCACGCAGCTGTGAACTTAAAGCGCGATAGTTTAGAGGATGCTATGCACGAGCAGCACCTTGTTGAAGGCTTTGATGTTGCCCTTGAAATGAGCGGTAGTTCTGCTGCGCTAAATCAGCTTTTAAAATCTATGCGAAATGGCGGCAAGGTCTCGCTTCTTGGTATTTTAGGGCCAAATACTATAATTGACTGGAACGATGTTATATTCAAGGGGCTTACGCTTCAGGGCATATACGGCAGGCGTATGTACGAAACGTGGTACAGGATGCTTGCAATGATTCAAGCAGGGCTTGATTTAACGCCTGTTATAACCCACCGCTTCCATTATACGGAGTTTGAAAAGGGGTTTGAAGCTATGAACGAGGGGAACAGCGGCAAGGTAATACTCAGCTTTGATTAGGAGGAAAACCATGAAAAAGGCATACGAAGTCTTTAAATCCGTTCTTGAAGAAATCCGCGAGGCAGGCACATATAAAACTGAGCGCGTGCTAACATCTGCGCAAAACAGCCGCATAAACACAACTAATACAAATGCTGTTATAAATATGTGCGCGAACAATTATTTAGGGCTAAGCGACCATATAGCGCTTATTGAAGCAGCTAAGCAAAGCTACGACAAATGGGGGTTCGGGCTTTCATCCGTCCGCTTTATATGCGGAACTCAAGGCGTACACAAAGAGCTTGAGCATAAGCTTGCAGGCTTCCTCAAAATGGAGGATGTTGTGCTCTATTCAAGCTGCTTTGATGCAAACGGCGGCCTTTTTGAAACGCTTTTGGGCGAGGAGGATGCAATAATATCAGACGAGCTTAACCACGCAAGCATAATAGATGGCATTCGGCTTAGCAAGGCAAAGCGGTTCCGCTATAAAAACAATAATATGCACTCGCTACGCGAACAGCTTGAAGCAGCAAAAGAAAGCCGCCTTATGCTTATTGTTACTGATGGCGTCTTTAGCATGGATGGCTATATTGCAAACCTAAAAGGTATTTCTGACCTTGCGGATGAGTTTGGCGCGCTTGTTATGGTTGATGATAGCCACGCGTCAGGCTTTATGGGCGAAGATGGCCGCGGCACACCTGAACACTGCGGCGTTATAGGCAGAATAGATATTTTAACAAGTACCCTCGGCAAGGCGTTAGGCGGAGCAAGCGGCGGCTTTACAGCAGCCAACAAGGTTATAACTGAACTTTTAAGGCAGCGCTCAAGACCATATCTGTTTTCAAACGCGCTCGCGCCTGCAATTTGCGAAGCTTCTCTTAAAGCGCTTGAACTTCTTGAAGAGGATAAGACGCTTATAAATAAGCTTAAAACCAATACAGCGCATTTTCGCAAAGGGCTTGAAAACATAGGGCTTGATGTGCTTAAAGGCGAGCACCCAATTGTGCCTGTTATGCTTTATGAGGCAAAGCTCGCTTCTGCATTTGCAGAGCGAATGTTGGAAAAGGGCGTATATGTAATTGGCTTTAGCTACCCTGTTGTGCCAATGGGCAAGGCGCGTATACGCACACAGGTTTCAGCTGCCCACAGCATAGATGAGCTTGACTTTGCCCTAAAATGCTTTAAAGAAGTAAAAGAGGAGCTTGGGGTGTAGTCGAGCCTATAAACGCTTAAAGCCCCTAAGCTGGGGCTTTTCCGTGTTTACACGGGCTGATGAGTTATCCCTTCCATCCCACCTCAATTCATACCCATGTAATCTCTACCTCATCGTTCACGCTGGTGTGGGTATACATCTATAACCCGTATCAAATGAAAATGTTTATTGAAGGTAGAAAATTTGATTGACACACCCTATCTGGTAGGGTAATATAAATATAGGAAGATAGGTGGCTGCATGCAACGTGAGTTTGTTATGGCGGAAGCTTTTGAGCAGCAGTGGAAGAACATGGGGCTAACGGATAATGATCTTAACCGATTGCAGCAAGAGATCCTTGATAATCCTAAAATCGGCAAAGTGATTCCTGGTACTGGTCGGCTTAGAAAAATGCGATTTGCGTTTGAAGGGCAGGGAAAGCGCGGAAGCGCCCGGGTAACCTATGTAGATTTTCTAATGGTGGAAACCATCTATCTAATATATGCATACACAAAAGGTGAGAAGGATAACCTAACAAAAAAACAAGCGAATGACTTCAAAAAAATAATAGAAGCGCTTGAAAGGGCATTGGAACAGGAGGTGTAAATATGGAAAACGTATATAATGGAATTATGGAAGGTTTAACACAAGCCCTGGAACATGCTGAGGGCAAGCGAAAACTAAAGACAACGAAGATTGCCATAGCTCCAATAAAGGAATATAAATCCGAAGAAATCAAGCAGATTAGGAATAGCTTAAAAATGACGCAAGCATCTTTTGCTGGTTTTATGGGCGTATCTCAAAAGACGGTTGAAGCTTGGGAGTCTGGGCGCAACATGCCGGATGGCCCCGCAAGGCGCATAATGTCCATGGTTCAAGCGGATGCATCGTTGCCAGAACGGTATAATATTGTTACATTGGGCAATTAAACTACTACCCGCTGCCAAAAAGGTATAGCTGTATCGGCTATGCCTTTATTTCTGCTTTTTCGATACCTCAAAAAATCTAACAAGTAAAATGCACCGTCCGTATGCGCAAACTTATAAAGAACATCAACAAAAAGGGCAGATAAGTGTAACCCAAAATACATATGGGGAAGCATAAAAAAAGCCCTAAAACACAAAGGTTTCAAGACTTACATTTTGGCTGCGGAACTAGGATTTGAACCTAGACAATACGAGTCAGAGTCGTAGGTGCTACCATTACACAATTCCGCAATAAAAAATCTAAAAAAATAATCCCGTGGTGCCGTTCGCCTTGTTATAACACCCGCCTCTCGGCAGGTGGGTGCGCTGCGGCGTTGCAGCTCTTTGCGGAAAACCGCCTGAGCTGGGAGCGCCGACGCGTGCTCCCGACGTCACTCTGTGGGTTTATAACCGGGACGTGACGCACACCATAGGATTATGGTGGGATTAGTTGGGATCGAACCAACGGCCTCTACGATGTCAACGTAGCGCTCTGACCAGCTGAGCTATAACCCCTTGACCTGTTTTATATTACGCAAGGTGCACTTTCTATTATACATAAAGAGGCCCTTTTTGCAAGCGGTAAATTGAGGCTGCTCTCGCTAAGCAGCCCTTCATATGCTATACTTTAACAGGGCGGTGATTATATGCCATACTTTTCACACGGAGACGAACGAAAAAAACTCATGCTCCTGTATTTCCTAAATGAAGTGGATTTTGAGCTTACGCGCAACGAATTCTTTAAAGTATTTGCTGAACAAGGGCTTATGGATTACTTCGATTTTCAATCGCTTTTATCAGAGCTTGAAGAGGATGCGCATGTTGCGGCAATCCCTATGGCATTTGGCCAGGGGTACCGTGTATCGCAAAAAGGGGCTGAGATGCTCTCGCTCTTTCGTGAAAATCTCCCCCACTCGCTCCGCAAAAAGCTCGAAGCTTTAGCAAGCGGAAACCGCACGCTTATTAAAGAAAGGGCGCAGTTTCATGCAAGCCAGACAAGGCTCCCTGACGGCGGGTATTTAGCGCTTTTTAAGCTGATGGACAAGCAAAAGAACATGCTGAGCCTCTCGCTTGAGTTCCCGACTGCAGCGCTTGCTCAAGCTGCATGCGACGCCTGGCCAAATAAAGCGCAGGGGGTTTATCAGGAGCTTTTAGACAGGCTTTTGCATGAGTGAAGCATTAAGCCAAGTTTAAAAGAAGCAGGCAATATATGAAAGCACCGCATTTTGGGCGCGTAAAAGCGCCATTAAAACCTAAAAAGGTAAAGCTAAGGCAACAAGGCATAGAGCCTTTGTTTAAAAGCGCAAAAATGCTTAAGGCGTATATATTAAATATCTTTAAGCCTTCAGCTAAAGGCGTAGAGACAGCGCCCGCATATGAAGCTATGCCGCAGCATGTAGCTTTGCTTCTAATTTCCTCAATTTTGCTTTCTGCCGCATTTTTGGGGTGGGCGCTTTTATTTAGCGACACATCTATACCTGTTACCTTAGTTTATAAAGGCCGCGAGCATAAGGTTCTTACAAAAGCAGATTCAGTTTCAGCGCTTTTAAAAAATAATGCAATTACGCTTTTAGAGTCGGATTCTATGAATTATGAGCCAACATCTGCGCTTATTAAAGATATGAGGCTCACAATAAAAAGCAGCTTCCCTGTTGCTGTTGCTTCAGCAGGCAAAGTCACGCTTTTGTCAATGCATGAGGGTACAGTAGGCGAGGCGCTTGAGCGTGCAGGGGTAAGCTATGATGCTGAGGATGAGCTTACGCGCTTGCCGTTTGAAGATGTTGCGCCTGGGATGCGCATCCGCCACCTAGATGTGCGTAAGGAATACGAAACAGTAAACAAAACCATTGTATGCAAAGAGCAGATTATCCGCGACAATTCGCGCTATAAGCCACCCTATCAGGAGCCGATACTTAAAACTGAAGGCGAAGACGGCGAAAAGCTCGTTGTGCGCGAGCTTGTATATAAAGACGGCGAGCTAACGTCACGCGAAGTTATGAACCAAATTATACTAAAAGCAGCTGTAGACAGAGTAACGGTTGTAGGCACAAAAACAAAATTCCAAACGAGTCTAACTGGCGATGAGCGCGAGTGGCGCCCTGCGCCTACAAAGGAGCAGGTACATTCAACTATTCAAATTAGTGAAATTACAGCATACACGCACACAGGCCGCCGCACAGCAACAGGCAGGTGGCCAAAAATCGGCTATGTTGCAGTAAACACAAACCTTATACCCTACGGCACAAAGCTCTATATCCCGGGCTACGGCTATTGCATTGCACAGGATACGGGCGCTTTTGGCGCACACAAAGGCGACAGAAACCAAGTTGATGTTTTTATGAACACTAAACGCGAATGCCTTAAATGGGGCAGAAAATATAATGTTGCAATTCAAATACTCAAATGACAGATGTTTTTAGCACAAAACTTGTAAGCGCAGCTGGTGTGCGCGAGCGCCTAAGCTGCCTTGGCATTATGCCAAAGCGCTCGCTTTCACAAAACTTCCTAATTGATGAAGCTAAGCGCGATGAAATTATTAATGCGCTTAACCCGGCTGGGCAAGCTGTGCTTGAAATCGGCCCTGGGCTTGGGAGCCTTACAGAAGCGCTTATTTTACGCGCAGAAAGAGTTGTTGCTGTTGAGCTTGATGATGTGCTCTCATGCGCGCTAAAAGCAGCTTATCCGCATAAAAACCTAAAAGTGCTTACAGGCGACTTCCTTAAACAAGACTTTTCATGCCTTTATAAAGAGCTTGGGAACCGCCCGTTTCTTGTTGCGGGCAACCTGCCCTATGCAATCACTTCGCCTATTATGTATAAGCTTTTAAGTTCAGAGCTTCCAATTTGCCGCATGGCGCTTATGCTCCAGCTTGAAGCTGCAGACCGCTTTTTTGCAAACCCGACTGAGCGCGCATATGGCCCGCTTACAATAGCCGCTAATAGCGCCTACAACGCAAGGCGCCTTATGCAGCTTCCGCCATCCTCTTTTTACCCGCAGCCCAAGGTTCGCTCTGCAGTTGTGCTCCTTGAACAAAAGCCCCCTCCCCTGCCGCAAAAGGGTTTTCTCGCTTTTCTTAAACTTGCCTTTTCAATGCGAAGAAAGACTCTATTCAACAACCTTATAAATTACTACAGCGAAGAGCAAATTCAGCAAGCACTTTCTTTGCTTGGGCTTGATACTGCCTGCCGTGCAGAGGCGCTTTTGCCTAAAACTCTACTAAGCCTTTATAACGCGCTTATGTAGGCAATTGTTTTGCGCTTTTTTATTTACTCTGCTATACTAAAACTTGCGACTTTTATTAATATTTTTCTATGGGGAAAAGATGGATTTTTCAAAAAAGCTTGGCGAAGCGATTGCCGCGTATTGCTCAATTGATATTGAAGAAGCAGAAAATTTGCTTGAAACCCCGCCTGAACAAGAGATGGGCGATTTTGCGCTTCCGTGTTTTCGGCTTGCAAAAACACTTAAGAAATCACCAAATTCTATTGCAGCGGATTTTGCTTGCCATGCGCCTCTGCCTGAGTTTGTTTTAAAAACAGAAGTTGTAGGCGGGTATGTGAACTTCTTTATAAAACAAGAGGAGTTTGCAAAAGCTGTGCTTGAGGCTATAAGAAAACCTGGCTATGGCTCAAAAGACATTGGCAAGGGCAAGTTTATCTGCATAGACTACTCCTCAATAAATATTGCAAAACCGTTCCATATAGGCCATTTAAGCTCAACAGTAATAGGGCATTCGCTCTACCGCATTTACGAGTATTTGGGCTATAAATGCATAGGCATAAACCACCTTGGCGACTGGGGCACGCAGTTTGGCAAGCTTATTGTTGCTTACAGGCGCTGGGGCAATAAAGAAGAAGTAGAGCGCAACTCCATACGCGCGCTGCTTGAGCTTTATGTACGCTTTCACAAAGAAGCAAAAGAGGACGAACGCCTTAACGATGAAGCACGCGTTTGGTTTAAGCGCATTGAAGATGGTGACGACGAGGCGCTAAAGCTCTTTGAATGGTTTAAGGCGCTTACGCTCCATGAAGTTGGCCGTGTATATTCAATGCTTGGCATAGAGTTTGACAGCTATGCTGGCGAAAGTTTTTATAATGATAAAATGAACAGGGTTATTGAGGAGCTTGAAGATAAAAACCTGCTCCGCCTTGATAATGGCGCATACTTGGTAGAGCTTTCAGATTATGATATGCCCCCATGTATAGTGCTGCGCTCTGACGGTGCAACGCTTTATGCAACGCGTGATATTGCTGCAGCGCTCTACCGCAAGGATACATATAATTTTGAAAAATGCCTTTATGTTGTTGCCTACCAGCAAAACCTGCACTTTAAGCAATGCTTTAAAGTTATAGAGCTTATGGGCTATGAGTGGGCAAACTCACTCGTGCATGTGCCTTTTGGTATGGTAAGCATGCAAAATGGTACAATCTCTACGCGAAAGGGCATGGTTGTTTTCCTTGAGGATGTCCTAAACAGGGCAATTGAAAAAACGCTTTCAATAATAAGCGAAAAGTCTCCTGAGCTTGAGGATAAACCCAAGGTTGCGCAAATGGTAGGAGTAGGCGCAGTTGTGTTCAACGCACTCTATAACAGCCGAATTAAGGATAATGTCTTCAGCTATGAAAATGCGCTCAATTTTGATGGGGAAACAGGCCCCTATGCCCAATACACCCATGCGCGCTGCTCTGCTGTACTTAGAAAGGCAGAGGGGCTTGAGCGAACAGAAGTCGACTATACTTTGCTCAGCGATGAGGATTCTCTAAATGTGCTGCGCCAGCTTAGCGCATTTCCTAAAGCAATCCTCGAAGCTAGCGTAAAGTATGAGCCTTACTACATTAGCCGCGCTGTTATTGCGCTTGCTAAGGCATATAATAAGTTTTATTACAACCAGCGGATTTTGGGCGAAGCTGCTGCCTTAGAAAACGCGCGGCTTGCGCTTACAGAAGCTGTTAAGTCTGTTCTTTTACAGGGGCTAAACCTTATTGGGCTTGAAGCGCCTGAACGAATGTAGAACAGGCAACAGCACCTATCCAAACTATAGCAAAAACTTTGGAAGGAGCGTATGACTACACACGGCTTTTGCCATCTGTATATCATACAAGGAAGCATGCTCGATATAAAGCGAATACGCGAAAACCCGGAGTTTATAAAAACTGCGCTTAAAAACAGGCAGGAAAAAGGCGCAGATATTGACGCGCTTTTAGAAGTTGACTTAAAGCGCAAAAAACTGCTTTTTGAAGCAGAGTCACTTAAGAGCCGCCGCAATGAAGCAAGCGCAAAAATCCCAGCCTTAAAACGCAGCAATGAAGATACAACTCTGCTTATGGAAGAAATGAAGCTTCTTGCACAAAATATTAAAGAGCTTGACGCAGAACTTTTAGAGCTTGAAACAGAGCTTAGTTCGCTTTTATATACCCTCCCAAATATCCCGCATGAAAGTGTGCCAATAGGTATAAACGAAACCGAAAATAAAGCGCTTCGCATTTGTGGCGACCCTCCTCTGTTCAACTTTGAGCCAAAGCCGCACTGGGAGCTTGGCGAAAGCTTGGGCATACTCGACTTTGCTACTGCAGCCAAAGTAACAGGCTCACGCTTTACTTTTTACAAAGGGCTTGGCGCAAGGCTTGAGCGCGCAATAATAAACTTTTATTTAGATACGCACACATGCGAGAGTGGCTATACGGAAATCTTCCCTCCGTTTATAGTAAACAGGGCAAGCATGGTTGGTACAGGCCAGCTACCCAAGTTTGAAGATGATGCGTTTAAGCTCACAAATTCAGACTATTTTTTAATACCAACTGCTGAAGTGCCTGTTACAAATATGTTCCGCGACGACATTCTTTTACTGGAGGAGCTCCCTGTTAAATACTGCGCATACAGCGCATGCTTTAGGGCTGAAGCAGGCAGCGCAGGCAGGGATACGCGCGGGCTTATCCGCCAGCACCAGTTTAACAAGGTAGAGCTCGTTAAATTCGCAAGCCCCGAAACTTCCTACGCTGAGCTTGAAGCGCTCACAAAAGACGCTGAGCTTGTGCTAAAAAAGCTTGGGCTTGCATACAGGGTTGTATCGCTTTGCACAGGCGACTTAGGCTTTGCATCCGCAAAAACATACGATATAGAAGTGTATATGCCAAGCTATGGAAGATATGTAGAAATCAGCTCCTGCTCAAACTTTGAGGATTTTCAATCAAGGCGCGCGAATATCCGCTTCCGCAGGGAAAATAAATCAAAGCCGGAGTTTTTGCATACGTTAAATGGCTCAGGCGTTGCAATAGGCCGCACAGTTGCCGCAATTTTAGAAAACTTCCAGCAGCAGGATGGCTCTATAAAAATCCCCAAAGTGCTCGTGCCGTATATGGGCGCAAACATCATTGAACCTGTGTTGTAAAACGTAACTTAAGCCACAAAAGCTCCGCACCCTGAATAAGGCGCGGAGCTTTTTTGGCTTACGACTTAGATTAATTCAACGCATCCTTTAGCGCTTTGCCAGCCTTAAAGGAAGGCGCAACAGATGCCGGAATATCAATTTCAGCCCCAGTCATGGGGTTGTGGCCTTTGCGCGCTTCGCGGTGCTTTGCCTCAAATACGCCAAACCCAACTATTTGGACCTTATCGTCGGCTTGAAGCGCTTCTGTTACTGCAGCAATGAATGCGCTTAGCGCCTTATCTGCATCTTTTTTTGGCAGGCCGCTCTTTTCTGCGATTGCTGCGACTAAATCAGCTTTGTTCATACCCGAGAATCCTCCTCATTTTATCTTTCGGAAACCAAAATTGCACTATTGCGAAACTATTGTATCAGCCTTTTCTGCGTTATTCAATACCTTTATTGCTTATATTTGGCTATTTTCGGTGATTTTGACTTCATCCCAAAGCTTGTCCTTTTCTAAAAGGCTGAGTTTTAGAAACTCCCCATTGCGGCTTAGGGCAAGCGCTTCCATAGCTATGAAACGGCGGGTGAACTTCTCAGAGGCTTTTGATAGAAGCTCCTCAGGCTCAAGCTTTAAGAGCCTTGCAACATTAACTGCTGCAAAAAGCAAATCCCCAAGCTCACTAGCTTCATCACCAGAGCCGTTTAGCGCTTCTTTAAGCTCTAAAAGCTCTTCTTCAAGCTTGTTAAGCGCCAAAGCTGCATTATCCCAGTCAAAGCCTGCTTGGCTCGCCTTTAACTGGAGCTTATTCGCGCGCATTAGGCTTGGCAGGTTCTTTGGCACAGCGCTAAGTACATCGCCATGTGTTAAAAACTGCTTTTCCGCTTTTTTAAGCTGCTCCCATTTTTCTATTACAGCTTCTGCTGAAGCTGCATTTGTGCCTTTAAACACATGGGGATGCCTGTAAATAAGCTTTTCTACAAGTGTGCTTATGATATCCCTTGCACAAAAGCTGCCCCGCTCTCTGGCTATTTCTGCATGGAGCACGCATTGCAAAAGCACATCCCCAAGCTCCTCGCACAGCGCGCTGTCATCTTTATTTTCTATTGCTTCAAGCGCCTCATAACATTCTTCAACCATGTTCTTTTTAAGGCTTTCATGCGTCTGCTCCCTATCCCAAGGGCAGCCCTTAGGCCCGCGCAAATACGCAATAATCGCTTCAAGCTCATTAAAGCCAAAGCGCTCAAGCGAAAGCAATGGAAGCGGCTTAACTAAAACAACTGTTGGTGCATTGTAGTGCGCCTGCCTGTCAAGCTCAAAAAGCGGAATAGTTTTAATATTGTAGCAGCCGTTGTTTTGCAATGTGCAAAACTCAACGCTGTGGCTGCTCGGGTAGTATTCAAGAAGCATAAGCTTAACCTCGCCTGCAGATAAGCTCGAGTCAAGCTCTTCTATTGCAAGCGCAACAGCAGGGTTTATTGGTGCAGTTAAGGCTGAAGCAGCTGAAACCCTATATTCGTCAAAGCCGAGTGCAGCTTCGCTTATGCAAGACTGCGCAAAGCCCGCACCTGCAATAAACTTTACGCATATGCCATGCGCTTTCGCTTTTAAGCTTAGCCCCATAAGCGCCTCGCTTATGCCGCTGCCAGGCACTGCATATACAACATCGCCCTTTTCACATGCTTTTAAAAGCGTTTTACATATTGCTTCGTTTAAAGAGGGGAAATCCGCACTTTCTGCATAGAGCTCGTCCATACTTAAAAAGTCGAGCCCTACCTCAACAAGGGGCTGCACGCAGGGTGTCTTAGCAGTCTGCACAAAGAGCGTTTTTGCATTTTTGCAGCATGAAAGTGCAGAAAGTGAAATATTTTTAGGAGTGCTTAGGGCTACAAGTGTAAGCATAGGCATTCTTTTACTTAACGCCTCCTTTTGGGCTGACCCATTAATGCTTTAAGCCTGCTGCCGCCGGGGATAAACGCAAGGTCATTCGCATTCATCATCTTTAGGCCTAAAAACAGAGCTGCATAAAGCGCTACACCAATTGCAACTGCAAATAGTGTTGCAAGCGTAGGGCTTATTCGCGCAACAAGGAAAGTATAGAGCGCATATACAGCAACACCCATAAGCGCTGAGGAAAACACAGGTTTTATAAACACATCAAATATATTAAGCGCTAGGCCGGTTTTTCGCACAAGGTATATAATGTCGAGTATGCCTGCTACTGCATAGCACACAACTGTTGAAACAGCAGCCCCTTGAATGTTAATCTCCGGCCGCCGCATAAGCACGAGCAGAGTAATAACCTTGAGTATGCTGCCAAAAACCAAATTTATTACAGGCACATATGGCTTGCCTATCCCCTGGATAATGCCTGTGAGCGCCTGAACAAGCGAAAGGAACACAATGCCTACGCAGGCTGTTCGCATAAGGTCAGCAGCAACACTAAGCTGCACTTGTGTAAGCGAAGAATAAAGCATGCTGAGTATTGGCTCTGCAAGCACATAAAGCCCTACTGCACATGGCGTACCAATTATTAGAGCAAGCTTCATACCTGTTAATGCTGCATTTTTTACAAGCTTGAACTCCTTTTTTGCAACATAGGAAGAAATTGCAGGCACTAAACTCATTGCAAGCGCAACTGTAAGCACAGCAGGCATGTTGATTACGCGCGTTACATAGGAGTATAAAAGCGAGTACGCTTCGCCTGCAGCATCTACACTAAAGCCTATACCTTCAAGAGTTCTAATAATAAGCGCGCTGTCGAGTATGCCTGTTAAGGGCATAATAGATGCGCCAATTGTAACAGGCACAGCAATAAGTAAAATCTGCCTGCTTATAGGAAGTGCGGATGTCTCCGGCTTTACCTTTGCGCTTTGTGGCTCAATAAAGCTTTGCCTGCGCCTTATATAAAATATAAAGATAATTATAAGCGCAATAAACTCTGATATGCTTACGCCAATTAGCGCGCCCATTGCCGCATATTCAGGCCCGCGTGGAAGAAGCAGTTTTGCAAGCGCAAAGCCGGCTGCAAGCTTAAAAAGCTGCTCTGCAACCTGGGAGACTGCTGTGCCTGTCATTTGCTGCATCCCCTGGAGATAGCCGCGATATGCGCACATAAGCGAAACAAAAAGCAGTGCAGGTGCAAGCGCCCTAAACGAGAGCGCTTGTTTTGCAATTTCAGCTGATGCATTTGCAGGGTAGGAAATGCCTGAGAGCAGCCCTGCGCCAAAATACATTAAGAGCGATGTAAGCACGCCTACAATAAGAAGCAGCCTGAATGCAGTTTTAAAAACTTGCCGCCCGCCCCTATAATCATGGAGCGTTACGCGTTCTGAAACAAGCTTTGAAATTGCAGTAGGCAGCCCTGCTGAGGAAATTACCAAAAGCCATGCATAGTAGCGGTATACAATGTCGTAATAGCGCATTGCACCTACGCCTACAAGGTTTGCAAGCGGGATATGGTATATAGCGCCTATAAATTTAACAAGCAGCCCGGCTATTGCAAGCACAGCCGCGCCGCGCACGAAAGTCCGTTTTTCCATTAATGCTCCCTAAATGTAGGCGCAAAAACGCTTAAAGTAAGCGCCTGCTTTGCTCCATACAGTATAGCAGATTTTCGGGGTTTGCCAACCTTGAAGGCAATACAGCAAAAAAACTATTTCTTATTTGCCGCCCATGACTATGATATACTGAGCATGCCGGGTTTTATTCCGCAGCTTCTATATCTAGGAGGTCAAGATGTTTAAAAATAAAGATGGTACGCTTTCTATAAAAAAACTTACTGCTTCTGTTCTTTCTCTGCTCATACTTGCTGTGCTTGCATTAGGGAGCGTTGTAATTATACCTGCAGGGCATACAGGCGTACTTGTTACACTTGGCAAAGTAAGCGAGCTTGTGCTCCAAGAAGGCATGCATGTTAAAATACCCTTTGCACAGAGGGTTGTTCAAATCGACAACCGCATTGTTAAGCTTGAAGTCAACACGCAGGCGTTTTCAAAGGATTTGCAGACGATTTCAGCAGTAATTGCAGTCAACTACCGCATTGACAGAGGCATGGGCTATTCTATTTATAAGAACTTAGGCGCAGCATATGAAAACGTGCTTGTTGTACCCGCAATTCACGAGGTGCTAAAAGCAGTTGTTGCCCAGTATACAGCAAGCACTTTAGTATCAGAGCGCAGCATGGTCTCTGTTATGCTTGATGAGTATATAAAGGCAAAAATGCAGCCCTCTGGAATAATTGTTGAAGACTTAAATATAATTGACTGGGATTTTTCAGACGAGTATATTAATGCGATTGAGCAAAAGCAGGTCGCAGAGCAGAACCTCATTAAAGCGCGCACAGAACAGGAGCAGGCAATTGTTATTGCACAAGCTGCTGCAAGGCAAAAACTTATTGCAGCAGAAGCTGAAGCAGAAGCTGCAGTTATTGAAGCAGAGGCGCGTGCAAAGCGAATTGCTGTTGAAGCCGCGGCACAGTCTGAAGCGAACCGCAAGCTTGCAGAGTCGCTCTCAAAAGAACTTATTAACTACGAAACAATAAAAAAATGGGATGGCAAGCTGCCGCAGGTACAAAGCGGCTCAAACCCCTTAATAAGCTTCGACTTAAACCAATAGCCTAAGGTGAATAAAATGCAGCTAACTTACCTTAAAAACAGCGGCTTCGCGCTTATGCAAAATAACGATATGCTCATACTTGACTGCTTTAACCCTAAAGCACACTCAATGCTTGGCGCTAAGGCGCTTAGTGAAAAGCACAGCATTACAGCGCTTGTAAGCCACAGCCACAGCGACCATTACTCAAAAGATATTTGGGAGCTTTTAGGCGCAAAATTTGCAGTATCGTTTGATGTGCCTGCTAAAAAAGAAGCTGTTACGCTAAACCCAGGCGAACATGCAAATGTAAACGGCATGCAGATTAATGCATGCGGAAGTACTGACGAGGGCATAAGCTTCCATATAAAATGGGGCGAACACTCCATATTCCATGCTGGCGACCTTAATTTCTGGCATTGGGCTGATGAGAGCACAAAAGAATATGTGCTTAGCGCAAAGGCGGATTTTTTAAACGAGCTTTCGCGTATTCAAGCAGGCGTTAAAGAGCTTCAGCTTGCCTTCTTCCCTGTTGATAAAAGAATGGGCAGCGACTATTTTAGGGGCGCAGTGATGTTTTTAGAAGCGCTTAAGCCTAAGTATTTTATGCCAATGCACTTTGGGGAGGAGTTTAACCCGCCACAGCGCTTTTATGATGAAATATCCCCTTATACAACGCTTTTACCGCCACCGCCTGTTGGGAAAACTATTGAGCTTCCGTTTTAAGCAGGCATCTTTATAAAACCCCAAATAAAAAGCGCCATTCGGCGCTTTTGTTTGGTTCCGCTTAAAGTGCTGCTATACCTTAATAAGCTTATACTCAGCTGAGCCTATATTAAGCTTAACTGCGTGTTCAATGCATGTGCGCCAATCCGTAATCGGGAAGAGATCCGTAAAACAATCGCCTTTGCGCTCAACTTCGCCAAGCATGCTGTTTAAAATGGGCTTAGCGTTATTTACTGCATCAGCGCATGCAACATCAAGCGCAACAGGGTCAAACGAGGCGTACATGCCAAGGTCAGGCACAATTGCAGCATCATTTCCGCTGTGACAATCGCAATAGGGCGAAACATCCACAACAAGGCTTATATGAAAATGCGGCCTGCCGTAAAGCACAGCAGCTGAGTATTCTGCAATTTTTTTATTGAGCAGCTCTTTTGCGCTATCTGTTGCCGGGTAAATCGCATCAACAGGGCATACGCCAAGGCAGCGGCCGCAGCCAACGCATTTTTCTAAATCAACTACGCAAACGCCTGTATCAAACGACTGCGCGTCATGCGCGCAAACTCGGCTGCAGACTTTGCATTTTATGCAGCTGCGCTTGCTCACCTTTACTTTGCCGTTTGAGTGCATAGCCATCTTCCCTGAGCGCGAGCCTGAGCCCATGCCTATATTTTTGAGCGCGCCTCCAAAGCCTGTAGACTCGTGCCCTTTGAAATGGTTGAGCGATATAAAAATATCCGCATCCATAATTGCGCGGCCTATGCGCGCCTCGTGTAAAAGCTCGCCCCCTGGTATAGGCACTATAATTTCGTCAGTTCCCTTAAGCCCATCGCCAATTATTACATGGCAGCCTGTTGAATAGGGCGTAAAGCCGTTTTGATACGCTGCCTCAAGGTGGTCTAGCGCATTCTTTCGCCCACCTACATAGAGCGTGTTGCAGTCTGTTAAAAAGGGTCTCCCTCCAAGCTTTTCAACAAGCGATGCAACAACCCTTGCATAGTTCGGCCTTAAAAACGCAAGGTTCCCTGGCTCGCCAAAATGCAGCTTTATTGCAGCATATTTGTGTTTGAAGTCTATCTTTTCTATACCTGCTGCAAGCATAAGTGCATTGAGCTTTGTCAGCAGGCTTTCGCCAATCTGTGTGCGCATATCGCTAAAGTATACGTTTGAAACCATCATTTGCCCCTTTACTTATTCTTTATACAATTTACAGTATACATGCAAACTGCCAAAAGCAACAGACCCGAACCCTGTACGCTTGTTAAAATGGCGTTATTCTGCTATACTCGTTGCTGGACTTATTCAAAATTATCTGCATACACGCAGCGAAATAAGCGAAAGGAGGGCCCTAATGCAAAGCTATTACAGCGCTGGAAGCTATGACGCGCTTGTTGTTGGCGGCGGCCACGCAGGCTGCGAAGCAGGGCTTGCCTTAAGCCGCATGGGGTTTTCCACGCTTTTAATTACACTTAACCTTGATAGCATAGGCCTTATGCCCTGCAACCCTGCAATAGGCGGAACAAGCAAGGGGCACCTTGTGCGCGAAATAGATGCGCTTGGCGGTGAAATGGGGTTTGCTGCAGACGATACTTTAATTCAGCTTAGAATGCTAAACACAGGCAAAGGGCCTGCCGTATATTCGCTGCGCGGCCAAATGGATAAGCGCCGCTACCACGAGCGCATGAAGCTAACGCTTGAAACAGAGCCGCGCCTTACGCTTATGCAGGGCGAATGTGAGCGCATACTTGTAAAGGGCGGCAAGGTTACAGGCATACTCACAACTGCTGGCGCAAAAATAAATACGCGTGCGCTTCTTCTTTGCACAGGCGTATACCTTAAAAGCCGCATCTTAATAGGCGACTGGCAGCAAGCTAGCGGCCCAGCAGGCTATATGCGTGCAGAGGGGCTATCAAGCGCGCTTGAGGAACTCGGCTTTACGCTTATGCGGTTTAAAACAGGCACGCCTGCCCGCATTTTGGGCAAGAGCATTGATTATTCCAAAATGCAGCGGCAGGATGGCGATACCCCTATGCAGGCGTTTTCCTTCCTTACAAAAGAGCGTGAAATGGTGCAGACCCCCTGCCACCTTACATACACAAACGAAGCAACACATGAAATTGTTCGCGCTAACCTTCACCGCTCGCCTATGTATGCAGGCATTATAGAGGGTACAGGCGCTAGGTACTGCCCCTCAATAGAAGATAAAATCGTGCGCTTTAAAGATAAGGAGCGCCACCAGGTTTTTATAGAGCCTGAAGGCCTTTCAACGAGCGAAATGTATGTCCAAGGCATGAGCACAAGCCTGCCTGCTGATGTGCAGCTTAAGGCGCTTCGCACAATCAAAGGGCTTGAAGAATGCGAGGTTGCGCGGCCGGGCTATGCAATTGAATACGACTGCATTGACCCTACTGCACTTACTGCAACGCTTTCAAAGAAGGACATAGAGGGGCTTTATTGCGCAGGGCAAATTAACGGCACCTCAGGCTATGAGGAAGCAGCAGGCCAAGGGCTTTATGCAGCTATAAATGCAGCTAACTGGCTTTTAGGCAAAGCGCAGTTTTTGCTCTCGCGCTCTGATGCTTACATAGGAGTTATGGTTGACGACCTTACAATAAAAGGCGTTGATGAACCCTATCGCATGATGACATCGCGCGCTGAGTTTCGGCTCATCCTAAGGCAGGATAATGCGGATTTGCGCCTGACTGAGCTTGCAAAAGATACAGGGCTTATTTCACAAGAGCGCTATACGCTTTTGTTAAGAAAACGCGAAGAGCTCGAAAATGCGCTAAAGCGCCTTGAAAAAGTTGTGCCGCCTGATGCTCTGCTTCAACTTTACCTTAAACAAAAAGGCGAGCCACCAGCTAAAAGCGGAATACGGCTTTTTGAGCTTTTAAAGCGCAAGGGCGTACGCTATACTGAGCTGCTCTCGCTTTATAATTTCCTACCTGAGCTTGAAGCCAATGCGCTTGAGCAGCTTGAAATTATGGCGCATTACGGCGGGTATATCGAAAAACAGTTTGAACAGGTTAAGCGCATGCAAGCGCTTGAGGGCGCGTCGCTTCCGCAGGATGCGGATTATTTAAGTATAAGCGGCTTAAGAACAGAGGCACGGCAGAAGCTTGCAGCGCGAAGGCCGAAAAGCATTGGCGCTGCAGGGCGCATCCCTGGGGTATCACCTGCTGATGTAGCAGTGCTTTTAATTTGGCGCAAGGCGCAGGCAAGGCATGCATGAAGGCGCTTCTTGAAAAACACCTGCCCGAACTTACGCCTTTAGCGCACGAGCAGCTTTTAAAGTATTACAACCTGCTTATTAAAGCAAACGAAAAAGTGAACTTAACGCGCATAACAGAGCCACTTGAGGTTGTTGAAAAGCATTATATAGACTCCCTTCTTGCTCTCCCCTATATTGAAGTTGGCGCTTCTTGCATTGATATTGGCACAGGCGCAGGTTTCCCAGGGATACCGCTTTTAATTGCAAGGCCTGATATTAAGCTTACGCTCCTTGAAAGCCAAAGTAAGCGCATCGAGTTCTTAAAAGAAGTTCTTAATGCGCTTGACCTTAATGCAAGCGTATTGCATAGCCGCGCTGAGGAAGCTGCAAGGCAGCCTACCCATAGAGAACAGTATGATATTGCGCTCTCGCGTGCAGTTGCAAAGCTTAATACGCTCCTTGAGCTTACCCTGCCCTTTGTTAAAGTAGGCGGAAGCGCAATTTGCTACAAGGGGAAAGCTGCAAAAGAGGAAGCTGCGCTTGCAAATGAAGCGTGTGAAAAGCTCTTTTGTACGCTCAATATAAAAGAAATGTCTCTTGAATACGGCGAGCGCAGCCTTGTACTTGCTAAAAAGTACAAAAAGACGCATCAACTCTACCCGAGAAAGCCGGGCGAACCAAGCCGCAGGCCGCTTTAACTGCCTAATAGTTGCCCGGGAAATAATCCAAGCCTTGAGAATAACAGGTATTTTTGGTGAAACACGCCTACTTTTGTTTTAATGCAGGATTCTTAAGTTTTATGTAGAATGACTCGCATGGGAGGGAGCACAATGGCAGTATTTGATTTTTTAAAGGACAAGCCCGAGCCTGCTAAAAGCAGCAAGCAGCGCAATATAGGTATGGAGTTTCCGGGCGAAAGCAGCCGCAAGCTTATGCGGCTCCAGCTTGATGAAATCCGCCCAAACCCCAACCAGCCAAGAAAAAACTTCGATGAAGAAGGGCTTGACGAGCTTGCAGAATCCATCCGCCAAGTCGGCCTTATTCAGCCGCTTGTAGTAAGGCGCGTAGGCGAAGGGTATGAGCTTGTTGCAGGAGAGCGCAGGCTTCGCGCTTGCAAGCGCCTTGGGATGAGCGAAGTGCCCTGCCTTGTTGAAGCAGTAATGGTTGAACAAGAGAGTACGCTTGTTGCGCTTATTGAAAACCTGCAGCGTGAAAACCTGCACTACCTTGAAGAGGCGGAGTGTTACGAAACCCTTATTTCAAACTACAACCTTACGCAGGAGGAGCTTGCAACCCGCCTTGGAAAAAGCCAATCCGCTGTTGCAAACAAGCTGCGCGTTTTAAGGCTTCCGCAAAAAGTTAAGGATGCAATGCAAAACGCGCGAATGACAGAGCGCCATGCGCGCGCGCTTTTAAAGCTTAAGGATGAGGCTACGCAGCTTCAGGTAGTTGAGCGCGTAAAGAACCGTTCGCTTTCTGTTAAAGATACGGAAAAGCTTGTAGAAAAGACGCTTAACCGCCTATATGACGAAAAACAGGACGGTGCAGCGCCCCGCCCCAAAATCCTTAGGTATTTAAGAGATTACAGGCTCTTTTTAAACTCTATTTCAGTTGCAGTAAAACAGCTTAGCGATGCAGGTATGCAAGTAAGCCTTGAGCAAACCGATGTATCTGACGGAGTAGATGTTTTTATACGCGTGCGCAGAATAAAAGAACAGGATTAACGAGCAGCTTCGCGCAGCTTGTTAAGAATCCTGCTTTCAAGGCGCGACACCTGCACCTGGGAAACGCCTAAGAGCTTCGCAATTTCAGACTGCGTTTTATCCTGAAAATAGCGCAGCACAATAAGCTGGCGTTCTCGCGCTTCGAGCTTGCAAAGAAGCTCTTTTAAAAGTATCCTATCTACCACGCTACTATCCTCTCCGCCTGTATGCTCCATGCGGTCAAGAAGCGTTGCCTCAGAACCATCGTCATACACATGTTCATAAATAGACAGATGCGGGCGCATTGCCTCAAGCGCAACAGCAATTTCTTCAGGCTCTGCGTCAACTTCTTTTGCAAGCTCCAAAATACCCGGGTCGCTGCCTAATGTGCGCCTTAGGCGCTCCTGTGCTGCTACTGCGCGCACTGCAAGCTCTTTAACAGAGCGGCTTACCTTAATCATCCCATCATCGCGCAGGAAGCGCTTAATCTCCCCTGCAATCATAGGTACTGCATATGTTGAAAAGCGCACAGAAAACTCTGCGTCATAGTTTTGTATTGCTTTTACAAGCCCGAGGCAGCCGATTTGGTAAAGGTCGTCAAATTCTACGCCTCTGCCAAGATATTTTTTAACAATGGATTTTACAAGCGCAGTATTGTGGCGCACAAGCATATCCATTGCATCTTGAGCACCTTTATGCGCTTTTTCTAAAAGAACTAAAACTTCTTCATGCGGTAATGGGCTAGCGTCATTCATTGCCCGGCTCTTCGGAGAGTTTTCTCCATTGTTACTGTTGTACCCTTGCCAAGGGTTGACTCTACTCTAACCTCATCCATAAAAGTCTCCATAACTGTAAACCCCATGCCCGAGCGTTCAAGCTCAGGGTGCGATGTATAAAAGGGCTGGCGCGCAAGCTCCACATCCTCTATACCTGCACCATTATCACGAATAATAAATTTAATGCAGTTTCCGTTTACATAGGCTTCAAGCGAAACAAAACCCTCTTTGCTTCTATAACCGTGGATTATTGCATTAGTTACTGCTTCTGAGACTGCAGTACGCACATCCGTCAGTTGTTCAAGCGTTGGGTTGAGCTGAGTAAAGAACGCGCCTGCCACTGAGCGCGCAAACGCCTCATTTTGTGAAAGGCTCGAAAACTGCAAATGCATTTGGTTTTTAAACATATTACCCCTCCCCTGCCTTAAGCTTTTTCTATGCCCGTTCTACCAACGCATATATGCCGGAGATTCTAAATATCCGGTCTATTGACGCAGGAACGCCTGCTAAAAGCAGCTTCCCTCCCCTTGCTGTAAGCGTGCGGTAGCGCCCGAGGATGACCCCAAGGCCTGAGCTATCCATAAATTCCACTTTTGACATATCAAGCACAAGTTCGCGAATTTGCGGGTCCGCAATAAGCGAGTCCAGCGCTTCGCGCACATACTGCGCACTGTGGTGGTCGAGTTCGCCCGCAAGCATTGCCTTAATCCGCTGCCCTTTGCGGGTGGCGTTGATTTGCATTTTCCCGCCTCCTTAAGCCGGCCTTAAGCCGTACATAGTTTAAATCACTCTTTGAGTTGTTATATTTTTAAGGCAAGCGGTAGACCCAAGCGCCAAACTTCCGCCTGTTCTTTTTCTTGGCTTATATTTCGCGTTTTGGCTGCGCATTACCTTTGTTAAAAAACGGGAAGTCCTGTCAGCACTGCACTATTATTGTCGAAATGGTCATAAGTTTATAAAAAGACGGACTCCCGCATATGAAGTATGCCCTTAACGTAGTTAAAATATTCAGCTGCTTCAAATTTAATTAGCATCTTCTGTACGTTAGCGCTCACTCATATGCTGATAGAGATATGATTTTTAGGTGCGCTATGAAAAAGCTTGTATTCAGCCTAAGGTGCATAGTTTCGGCAATGCTTATTGCCTTCCTTATTGTTGCGCCAAAGCACCTTGATGAGGCGCTTGGCCGCAATTTTTACAGGGAATGGCTTAGCGGCAAGCAAAATACTTGGAGCGGGGTCTTAACCCTTTGGCATATTGCTGAGTTCAAAAGCGAGAAGGGCAGCCTGACATCCTACCTTGAAAACGCAGCCTCTTCTTACGAGAGAGCAAACCCGGGCGTGTATATAGAGGTAACCGGCCTTTCGCCCGCTCAGGCAATAGAGCGCATAGCTTCAGGAGAAAAGCCGCATATATGGAGCTTCCCTATGGGTGCGTTCAATGCAGAGCAGTTTAGCCTTCTTGAGCTAGAGCTGCCAAAGTTTCGGGGGAACATAACTGCACTTTCTAATAATGGGGCTGTGTATGCTGTGCCCTATATGTACAGCGGATATTTCCTGCTCGGCAATACAGTTTTAATACAGGAGCTTGGGCTGACTTGGCCTGAAACAAACAACGCAGCAAATAGGCGCGATGCGCTTTACAATGCACTTAAAGATGCAATGGCTTCGCGTGCAACAGGCCGCTATGGCGCGCTTTGCAGCCCGAAACTTTATGCTGCAATGCTCGGCTTAACAGGTTCGCTTGCATTAGAGGGTGACTTTAAGGCAGGGCAGGTGCCGTTTATGATTGGGGACGGCCGCGCCTTTGGGGACCTTAACCGGAAGATGGCTGCAGGCGGCTTTACATTTGATGCCTTGCCGCTTGGCGGCTTTACAGAACAGGTGCTCTACATTGGAGTTGAGGCACGTTCAAAAGGCGGGTTTTTAGAACATGGCAAAGGGTTTATTGAGCTTCTTCTTACAAAAAAGCAGCAGCTTAAGCTTACAGCACTAGGTGCGCTCCCTGCAGCTGACTTTGATGAAATGCCCAAGTACCAAGACAGCTATCTCCAGCTTTTCTTTGAAGCATATAGCTCCCCCTGCAGCCCAGAGCCAGACCTTTATTTTGACTTTAAAGAGGAGCTTAATGCACTTTGTGACGCTGCGCTTTCAGGTGTAGAGGGCAGCAAAGAGCAGCTTTTCGCGCTCTTAACAAAGCTCGGCTGTGAAAGTTAAGCAGTTAGTGCAACAAAGCCGCGTATTATTGAAATCCGTTAGTCTGTATGGGTATGTCCACTCATATATTGATAAAGAAATACACAGTCAAGAGAGGTGCAATATGGAACCCATCTATAATGAGCTTAATCTGGAACGGCTTGTAGGCAAAAGCATTGTACAGGCGTTCATCGAGGGGGATATCCCTATGCCGGCGGGGCGTGAGGCGGGGCGCATACTTGGGGTGGAGAGCCATATCCGCAACGAAGCAGCCCGCTGTGTGGAAGGCGGCGTACAGGCTGAGGGAACGCTCACGCTGAACATACTTTGCCTTGACGCGCAAGAGCAGCCCTTTGATGTGCATGCCTCTACGCGCTACAACCACAATGTTCCGCTTGAAAACGTACAAGACGGAATGGAAGCAGAAATTGTGCCCCAACTTTTTGATTTGCGCACTGACCTAAAAGACAGGCGGGTTCATGTTGAAGCTGTTGCTGAGCTTAATACAGTTGCACGCGACAACGAACCTATGCAGGTACTTACTGATGTTGCAGGCGTGGGTGAGCTCCACAAGCGCCACAATGATGCGGATTTTACCAGCACACGCGAACTTGGCTCAACCACACTGCGCCTAAACGATACGCTTAGCGCACCTAATGCAGCACATGTGCACAGAGCCAATATAGTGCCGCATATAAACAATGTACGGCTTTCTGAAAACGGCATTGACATAAGCGGCATTCTGTATGTGACTGTGCTTTATGAGGATGCGGAAGGTGCGCTTGCACAACTTAACGAGCGCCTGCCTTTTGAGGAGTTTATGGCAGTTGAGCTTGACAACTCATGCGGCTCAATATGCGTAAAACCTGAGCTAAAAGACTATTCGCTCGGTATAAGCGCACAAGAGGGGATGCTTGACCTTGATGCAAGCATTGAGCTTAGGGCGAATTGTATAGTTGCAAATCAGCAAAGAATACTCGAAGATTTCTATTGCAGTGATGGAGCTGTTGAGAGTATCCAAGAAAATGTTGAGCTGCTCTCACCGGAAAGAAACACAAGTGAGCTGTGTACGATTAGCGAGAAACTGATGGTTCCTGAGCAGCTCCCTGAAGTTAGCCGTGTTGTTTATACAAGCTGCAGGCCTGTTGTGCTCAACCTTTTTGATGATAACGGCAAGCTTGCCCTAAATGCTCTGCTTGCAACAGAGGTTGTTTATGCAACAAGCGAAGGCGCGTTGTTCGTGTTTACTGAAGATATACCTGCAAAATGCACGCTTGATATCCCCTATTCTCCACAAGCTGTTGCAATAATCCGGCCGCTAGAAGTTCGCTCAAGCGGCACAGGCAGAACGCTTAATGTAGAGTATTTGCTTGAAATCCTTACGCGCACATTTAATTTGCAGGAGCTTGCGCTTGCTTCAGGTGCACTCAATGTTGAGCCAACAAGCCGTGAGAGCGGGATTATGGTTGCGCTTGCATCAGAAGGGGACACAGTGTGGAACATTGCAAAGCGCTTTAATGTTACGCCTGAACAGCTCTTGCGCTGGAATGAAGGGCTTAAGGAGCCGATAAGCGAAGGCACGCAGATTTTAATACTCTCAAGCCCGCAAAGAAGGCACAGGAATACTTAAAAGCGCTGTTAAGCCCCAAAATAATTTAAAAGCAAAAGCAAACGAGCCAAAACAACGGCTCGTTTTCTTTTGCCATATTTATTTATAAACTATGCGCTAAAAGATATAGTCAATTGCAATTTTAAGAATAAGTAGCACAATTACAGCTACCATTATAGGCTTTATAAAGCGCGCCCCGTTTTTAATGGCAAGCCTTGCGCCCAAATAGTTGCCTAAAATTGTGCATAAGGCTGCAGGTATGCCAACTGCGTAAAGTACTTTACCCCCGCTGATAAATGCAAAAAGCGCGCCTATATTTGACGCAAGGTTTACAACACGCGCATTTGCTGAGGCGCTTAGCAGGCTGTAACCTAAAAGGGATGCAAAAAGCAGCGTGTAAAACATACCTGCCCCTGGCCCGAAGAAGCCGTCATATGCGCCTACAAAAAGCCCTATCAGCGCACTTAAAGTATACTCCTTAGCCTTTGTCTGCTCGCGGGCTGTTTCTGCCTCGCCGAAGTTACGATTTGCCATAATAAACACTGCAGCAATAGGCAAAAGCACCATTAGGATATAGCTTAAATACTTTTCGCTAAGCAAAAGCGCAAGGCTTGCGCCTATGTTTGCGCCTATTAACGCACCCCCTACTGCAAAAAGCGCAGTTGCAAGGCGCAGATGCCCGGCTTTATAGTATTTGTATGCGCTTACAGATGTACCAAGAGACATTGAAAATTTGTTTGTGCCATAAGCCATGTGCAGCGGCAGCCCAGCAAACACAAACGCAGGCAGCGAAATTACGCCGCCTCCGCCTGCAATGGAGTCTGCAAACCCAGCAAGAAAGAGCATTGGGCATATTATTAAAAGCTTATATAGAAGCTCCCCTTCTGCCATACTCAATAACGCTCCCTATGCCATTTTTCGGCCTCAAAGCGCTCAAGCGGCAAAGCGCGTGGAGCAAGCTCCGCTTTTGGGCGGCCTACTGCCATAAGGCTCACAACCCTTACATCAGCAGGTATTTTAAGAAGCGCCTTAACGGAATTATAGTAGGGCCTTTCTCTGCAAATGCCGAGCCAAACTGCGCCAAGCCCAAGGCTATGCGCCATAAGAAGCATATTTTCGGTTGCTGCTGAGCTGTTTTGGATGAGGAACTCTTCATCCTCTGGCTTTATACCCGGGGAATAGCCGCATGTAACTATGCAAAGGGGCGCCTCTTTAAGCATACCCCAGTAACGGCTCATAACGCTAAGCTCATTTAGCAAAGGCCGTTCTGTAACAGTTATAAACTCCCATGTGCGGCGGTTATGCGCTGAGGGCGCAAACATGCCTGCACGAAGGATTGCCTTAAGCTCTTCTTCACTTACAGGTGTATTTAAGAAGCTTCGTACGCTCCTTCTTGTTAAAATCGCATCTATTGCATTCATTTCTGTTTTCAATTTTCGATGCCTCCTTTTTTCCTTATGGAAATACTGATTAAATGAACAATGACGGGCTGGCGAGAAAGTTTTGTGTCATGCACGGAGCAAAATCGAAAGAATAGCAGCGCTATTTTGAGATTTTAGCGACACAGCAGGGCACAAAAGTAGCCGCCAGGGCTGCGCTGTGAATTAATCAGCTTTTCCTTATATACATGCTTCTTACAATTCGTTCTACAAGGCAAGCAGGTATAAGCCGCAATAAAAACGTCAAGACCCTATAACCAAAATCCACAACCTTGCGGCTAGGCGGGTTGGCCTTTTCTGCTGCTTTATAAATCGCTTTTGCAACAACTTCAGGCTTCATGCCTGTTCGCTCATCATGCTCCATATTGTAGAGCGCGCTTTTAAACTCGGCTTTGTATTCATCTTCTGCATTTAAAACGCGGCGGGCGTCAGGGAATGCAGTATTAACATCGCCAGGCTCTACAAGAGTAACATTTATGTTAAACTGCTTAAGCTCTGCCCTAAGCCCATCGCTTAAGGCAGCGAGCGCTGCTTTTGAGCTTGAGTAAAGCGTTTGAAAAGGAACTGTAACCCTGCCGCCAACAGAGCCTATTAAAACTATGCTGCCTCTTCGCACCTTTCGCATATGGGGCAGCACAGCGTTTAACGCCTTAAGGCAGCCGAAAAAGTTAACGTCGAACTGGCTTAGCGCATCTTCTACGCTTGTGCCTTCAACAGGGCCTGCTATTCCATTGCCTGCAGCATATACGAGTACATCTATGCGCCCCTTTGCTTCAAGTATGGAAGAAACGCCTGAAATTACACTTTGCTCGTTTGTAACATCCATTTTAAGCGGAATTAGGCTTGGGCTTTCGTAAGGCGCCTTTGCCCTGCGGGAAGCAGCATAAACAGTATAGCCCCCCTTTTCAAAAAGCGGCGCAGTAACAGCGCCAATTCCAGAGGAGGCGCCAATTATGAGCGCAACTTTTTCTACCGCTTTATATTCTGACATTTTTGCTCCTTTTTAGCTTGGGCTTTAAGCTTAAACATGCAGCGCTTTAGCCCTTAATATATACGCATAAACTAAACGCTCTTTTATTGTACAATACAGGCCTTTACTAAGCAACGCAAACTGCGCCGCATACCCCCCGCCTTATGAGGCTTAAGCACAAACGCTTGCCATAGCGCGAAAAAAACTGTAAAATCACATTTAGCCATATACGCGCATAAATGCGCGCTTTTATAGAGAAAGGGGGCTTGGCATAATGCGCAAGCTGAACTCAAAGGAATTAAGGCAGCTCTACCTGGACTTCTTTAAAGAAAAGGGGCATGCAATTATAAGCAGCGCCTCACTTATACCCGAAAACGACCCTACTGTGCTTTTTACGACTGCAGGAATGCACCCGCTCGTACCCTATTTAATGGGCGAAAAGCACCCTGCAGGGAAACGACTTGTAAACGTACAAAAATGTGTGCGAACTGGTGATATTGACGATGTTGGCGATGCTTCGCACTGTACATTCTTTGAGATGCTTGGCAACTGGTCGCTTGGGGACTACTTCAAAAAAGAAGCTATTGCATATTCGTGGGAGTTTCTAACATCCGACCGTTGGCTCGGCATAGATAAGGACAGGCTCTATTTCACCTGCTTTTTAGGTGATGAGGACGCGCCTCGCGATGAAGAATCTTACTCCTGCTGGGTAGAAATGGGCGTAGACCCGTCCCATATATATTATCTTCCCAAAAAATACAACTGGTGGGGGCCTGCAGGCCAAACAGGCCCATGCGGCCCTGATACTGAGATGTTCTTTGACACAGGCAAAGTAAAATGCAGCGAGGAGTGCTCGCCTGCCTGTTCATGCGGGAAATACCTTGAAATATGGAATGATGTATTTATGGAGTTCAACAAGGTGGCTGAGGGGAAATACGAGCCGCTTGCCCAAAAAAATGTTGATACTGGTATGGGGCTTGATAGAACCGTTGCAACGCTCCAAGGAGTTGAAAGCGTATATGATACTGACGCATTTAAAGAAACCCTTAACACAATAAGCCGCCTTTCCTCAACAAACTACCTTGAAAACGAAGAGGTCACGCGCAGCTTTAGGATAATTGCAGACCATGTGCGCTGTGCTGTATTTATCCTTGGGGATGAATGCGGCGTAACTCCTAGCAATGTAGACCAAGGGTATATCCTAAGGCGACTTATCCGCCGAGCAATCCGCTACGCTATGCAGCTTGGCATAGAAGAAGGCGGGCTTAATGAAGTTGCAAAAGCTGTAATTAACCAATATAGCGACTTTTACCCTGAGCTTAACAAAAACAGCGAAAAAATCCTCTCTGAGCTTAGCAAGGAAGAGCAGCGCTTTGGCAAAACCCTAAAGAAGGGCATAAAGGAGTTTGAGCGGCTTATTAGCACGCTTAAAGGCAGCCGCATAAATGGGCAGGATGCATTTAGGCTCTATGATACATTCGGCTTCCCGCTTGAGTTTACCGAGGAGCTTGCAAAAGAAAAGGGCTTTGAAGTTGATGTTTCCGGCTATAACGAGGCATTTTCCGAGCACCAGAAGAAATCCCAACTTGGCGCTGAGCACCGCTTTAAGGGCGGCTTGGCGGATAATACCGAAGAAACCGCAAAGCTGCATACAGCAACCCACCTTTTACATACAAGCTTAAGAAAAGTGCTAAAGGACGACTCAGTTTCACAAAAGGGGAGCAATATAACTGCTGAAAGGCTGCGCTTTGACTTCTCCTTCCCCCGCAAGCTTACAAAAGAGGAGCTTTTAGAGGTGGAGGCGCTTGTAAACTCAATAATTGAGGAAGATTTGCTGATTACATGCGAGGAAGTAAGCGTAGACGAAGCAAAAGAAAGCGGAGCAATCGGGCTTTTTGAAAGCAAATACGGCGAGCGCGTAAAGGTCTATTCGATAGGGGAGTTTTCAAAAGAAATCTGCGGCGGACCTCACGCTGCAAGCACAGGCGTTTTAGGCAGCTTCAAAATCACAAAAGAGGAAGCCTCCTCAGCAGGTGTAAGAAGGATTAAGGCAGTGCTTAAGAGCAAATAGCAATTCTTAAGAAGCTCTTAGAAACATTCTCAGCTTTTTAAGGGGCTTCAACACAGTATACTGGTATTAACGGCTTTTGCTTTAAGCGGGGCTGTAGCAGTAACACCCCATTAAAAGTCAAGAAAACGAGCCAAGACAGT
>CAYWTY010000001.1:21738-70405 GCA_964461335.1 uncultured Oscillospiraceae bacterium | reverse complement strand
AGCGTTATGCTTCTCTATTTTTCTCCCTTACCCCAATCTTTAGTGTAGAGCCTTTAAAAAAGCCTTGCCATAAAAAGCAAGGCTTAAATAATTTTATTGGCTTACAAATGGTTTTCATCTACGCTTTCTTTTGCGAGCTCTATGGCTTCTTCTGATGGGTTGACAACATTCGTAATATCATCGAGGTTAACGTATTCTAATAAAGAATAAGTGGCATAAGTACGTTTTCTTTGGCTTTTGCTCATTTTGTCATATTTCACAATTCGCGTCTCCTAAATACTTGTTTGATTTAGTATTTGCACTTAAAGAGAAGTTGATGCAAAGCCAAGTTAAAACAGCCTTGTCGACATATGACATAACTCGATAAGTTTTTAACAAGATTCTATATAATTACCCATATCTATTGCTCTAAGTCTGTTTGTATATTAAAATACAAATGATTGTGCATATCCCAAGCAGGAGGTAAATGTTTTGCCATCCATAGTAGAGAGGATTACTGCCGCAGAAGACCAATCTATAGCTATTAAGCGTGATGCTGCAGTATCAATGCGTGAGGCGATTGCTGCCGCTAATCTAGAAGCCCAAAAGCATATTGCAAAAATTACAGAAAACGCCCGCCTGTCATATGCTGAAGCTGAAGCAACTGTAAAAGCTGAAGGAAAAGCGCTTGGAGCTGATATTATTGCATTGCAAACAGCTCAAGCAGATGAGTATTGCCTAGAGGCAGGCAAGCGTTTGGATGAAGCTATCGCACATATACTCGAAAGGGTTACAGAGCTATGATAGTACCCATGAAGCGGCTTTTGCTCATCGCCCTAAAAGAGGACGAGGAGCGAATAATGCATGCCCTGCAACGGATCTCGGCTATAGAGCTTATCTCAAGTGCTGAAGCCAAACCAACAGATGGAGTTCTCGAAAAACTCGAAGAAAATGTTCAGCGGCTGCGTTCTTCAATTGCTCTGCTTTCATGTTATTGTGAAAAGCCTCGTATGGGCTCAAAGCCAGAATTTGAAGAAGGAGAGCTTAACAAGAACCTGCCTGCTTCGCTTAAACTTTGCGAACGAGCAGAAAGGCTTGAACGGGAACTTAATTCTGCACGCGCTGAAACAGATAAGCGCTGCGCACTAATCGAAACATTGACTCCCTGGGTTGAGCTTAATTCAAAAATCGAAGATTTAAAGCCCACAAACAGTGTTCGCTTCATATATGGGCTTATAGAACAGACTGATCTTGAGAAAATTAGCTTCCCTGATGCTGCAATTGAAGTTTTCGGAGAGACTAGGCGTAAGGCCATACTTATTGCATGCCATGCTGCAGATTATGAGGCATGCCTTCACGAGCTGAAAGGGCTATCTTTTTCAGAATATGAGTTTCCTTCACTTAAAGGCACACCTTCTGAAAACATTAAAAGGCTTGAACAAGAAATCGCTGATATTAGAAGCAACGAGAAAATAATCATTTCTTCGCTTACAGACTGTGCAAATGAAATTACACAGCTAAGGCATGCATCGGATGCAGCAGTCATAGTGCGCGATCGCGAGGCAGCCAAAACCCGGCTTTCTGCAACAGCAACTTCTTTCATACTTGAAGGCTGGATGCGCTCTGATGAAAAAGACAAGGTGTTATCAGCTATATCTGATATAACCGATATTTTTTACTTTGAAGAGCGAGACCCGCTTGATGATGAAGAGCCGCCAAGTGTAGTAAAAAATAATAAGTTTGTGAAACCCTTTGAAACAGTAACAAACCTGTATTCACGGCCATCACCTTTCGGCATTGACGGCACACCATATATGACTCCGTTTTATTTTCTGTTTTTCGGCATGATGCTTTCAGATACAGGCTATGGTCTTGTGCTGTTTTTAGGGTGTCTGCTTTTTCTCAAGTTCATGAAACCCAGCGGTATGACAGAAGGAATTGCAAAGGTGCTTTGCCTTGGGGGGCTATCAACAATTATTTGCGGCTTATTTATTGGCACCTTTTTTGGAATGGATTGGAACATTGTATTCGGCACGCCAGCCGGAACATGGCCAATTCTTTTCGACCCAATGAATCAACCAATGCCAATGCTATACCTGTGTTTTGGGTTAGGCCTGTTCCATATGCTTTCTGGTGTATGCATAAACATTTGGCGGACTCTTAAAAGCCGCGATTATGCTGCAGCACTATTTGATAATATTTCTTGGCTTATGATAGTCGTAGGGTTGCTGATATTTGGGTCGCCAAGTCTTATTGAAGGTGTGCCCCCAACCCTTGCAAAAGCAGGGCTTATTGCTGCTGCTGCAGGGGGAGTGTTGGTGCTTCTTTTTGCAGGAAGAGACAAGAAGAACATCTTTAAACGTGCAATCAGCGGTGCAGGCAAGCTTTACGATATTTCAGGCTATCTAAGCGATATGCTTTCTTATGCGCGTGTTTTTGCTTTAGCCTTATCAACTGGTGTTATTGCAAGCGTTATAAACATGCTTGTAAGTATGATAGGCGCTGCATTAGGCGGGACTATAATAGGCAAAATTGTTGGTTTTCTGATAATGGCTATGCTTTTAACGTTCCTGCATGCGTTCAGCATAGGCATAAACGTTCTGGGCTGCTTTGTGCATTGCGCAAGGCTTCAGTATGTTGAGTTCTACGGCAGGTTTTATGATGCTGGCGGCAGGCAATTTATACCGCTTGGCTATTATCCGAGGTTTGTTAAGGTAAAATAACTCCAATATATGTTTGATGTTAAACTAAATAATTATTAGAAATGAAACAATCAGGAGGAATGCAATAATGGAAGGTTTACAGGCAATCCCAAACATTGGTGTGGTGTTTGCCACATTAGGCGCAGCACTCGCAGCAGGTCTTGCTGGTGCAGGTTCGGCTATGGGCGTAAGTATTGCCGGCCAGGCAGGTGGTGGGGTTATTTCCGAGGAGCCTGAAAAGTTCGGTATGGTGCTCGTTCTTCAACTGCTGCCTGGTACGCAGGGGATTTATGGTCTTCTAATAGCATTCATAATCGCAGTTAAGGCCGGTCTGCTTGGAGCAGGGGGGCCATTTGTTACGCTTGAACAGGGCTTGTCATTGCTTTATGCGGCAATACCCGTTGGGTTTACTGGCTTTATTTCTGCTATTTATCAGGGTAAGGTCGCTGCAAGCGGTATCGGCTTAGTTGGAAAGCGTGGCGAAGAAGCAGGGAAAGCCATTATTTTAACAGTAATGGTTGAGACATATGCAGTTCTTGCGCTGCTTATTTCCTTCCTTCTTGTTAATGGTGTTCAGGTCGGGTAAAATCCCAGATACTCTATAACTTGTGTAAGCGTCATTCCCCTGAATAAGTGGGCTTGGCATGAACAGGTTTGTTAATCGGAAAGGCTGGTGGCGCATTGATACCGAGCGAATCTAACAGTGGAGCGCAAAAACTAATCGGCCGCATTCTGGATGATGCAAGAGCCGAAGCCGAGGTAATAGCAAAACAGGCGCAAGCTGAAGTTGAAACTATACGTGAGCGCGCAAAACATGGGGAAACAGTAATTATTCGAGATAATGCAGCAAGGATTGAGCGAATGCGTAAAGAAGTGTTAGAACGCAATCGCACAAATGCAGAGCTTGATTCAAGAAAATATATGCTTGCAAAAAAGCGTGAAATTATTGAAAAAGCATTTGTAGCTGCACTCGAGCGACTCCATAAAATAAGCGGCAGGGAGCGTGAAGCATTTCTGTTAAAGCTTGCAATAAGCGAAGCTGACGGCGGGGAGCGCATTATCCCTTCCGAAAACGATTCAAATGTCTTTGCCCACATACTGCCTCTAATAAATAAAGAGTTTGAAGCTGCAGGCAAAGCTAAGCTGGAGCTTAGCAGTGGAAAGGCCGCAATTAGCGGCGGGTTTCTGCTTGTTGGTGAAGGCTATGAGAAGGATTGTTCATTTGATGCACTCCTTCGTGATGTGCGCAACAATACAGAGAGTGAAGTTGCGTTGATTTTATTCGAATAAAGCGAGGGTTTATTATGCCACAGCAGAGCGCCTTATTCGGCGTGGCGCGAGTACGCGTGCATGAAAAAAAGCTACTCAACAAGGAAAGGCTTGCCCGCATGGCTGAGGCGAGTGCGCAGGAAGCACTTCGCTTGTTGCTGGATTCAGGCTATGGCACAATGCCTGAGGCCACAATTGAAGACTCTGAAGAAGTTATAGCTTCAGCGCTTCTGCAAACATATACGCTTATCCGCGAAGTAACGCCTAATCCGCTTCTGACGGATATCTTCCTGATGAAAGCTGATATTCATAACTTAAAACTGCTGCTTAAGCTCAGGCTGACTGGCTCAACCGAAGAACCTGCATTTATGTCAGGCGGCATATACGATACAGAAAAGCTTTCGCATATGGTTGCATCTTCGGATTATTCAGCGCTTCCTGACTTGCTCCGGCTTGCAATGGAGTCTCTTGAGCTAAGCTTTGTTTCCCATATCAACCCAGTTAAAATATCAGTTCAGCTTGACAATGCTTATATGGAATATGCTCTAAATAACGGAAATGACTTCGTTGTTGAGTATTTTAAAGCACAGGCGGACTTTAACAATGTACTTGGAACGCTTAGGCTTCGTGCTATGAACCAAGGTGCTGATAAACTAAAAGAAGTTTATATCCCAGGTGGCGACATTACATTTCAAACACTTTCATGTGCTATGGAAATACCTATTGAAGCGTTTGCCAAGGCTGTCGCAACTGGGCCTGCCAGCCGCTCAATACAGCAGGGCTTAGACGCGATGCTCCGCACTGGGCGCATATCTTCGCTTGAGCGCGAAAGAGATAACTATTTAATAACATTAGCCGGCCGTAACAAGGGCGAAATTGACACAATTGCGCCAATAATAGGCTTTCTGCTTGCACGTGAACAGGAAGCAAAGTGCATTAGGCTAATTCTAACAGCCAAACGCAACGATTTGCCGGATTCAATTATTTCAGAAAGGCTGCGGGAGCTTTATGGATAAAAAAAGGGCTGGTATTGCAATAGTTGGCGATCGCGACTCGGTGCTTGTTGCTAAGGCTGTTGGGCTTGAAGTGTTTGATGAAACAAATTCAGAACGAGCATCAAAGCTGATACATAAGCTTGCAAGAGAAAATTACAAGGTGATATTTCTTACAGAGCCGCTTTATAAAGCCTGCAGCGAGGCTATATCAAAGTATAAAACTGAGACATTCCCTGCCATTATACCAATCCCCGACTCTCATGGGGCTTCGGGTATTGCAATGGCGCAGATAAAAGCAAACGTTGAAAAAGCAATTGGTACGGACATTCTTTTTGCGGAGGAAGGTTAGATGGGTGAAATTGGAACTATTATCAAGGTATCCGGCCCGTTGATTGTCGCTGATGGCATGGCGGATGTTCAAATGTATGACGTTGTCCGTGTTTCAGAGAAAAAGCTTATTGGCGAGGTCATTGAACTGCGCGGTGATCGTGCATCAATACAGGTTTATGAGGAAACCGGAGGTATAGGTCCGGGAGAGCCCGTTGAAACAACTGGCGCACCTCTCTCTGTTGAGCTTGCGCCCGGTCTCATCGAATCAATTTTCGATGGAATACAGCGTCCGCTTAATCTAATTCGGGACCGAACCGGGGACCGTATTACGCGCGGTATTGTAGTTGATGCACTCGACCATGAAAAGCTTTGGGCTTTCAAACCTGTTTGTGCAATTGGCGATACAGTTAGAGCTGGAGATATTCTAGGCACAGTTCAGGAAACAGAAGCAGTAGAACATCGAATAATGGTACCCCCTGGTGTTGAGGGTGCTCTAACATGGATATTCGAGGGAGATTCTAACATCGTTACCCCTATTGCGAGAATAAAGACTTGCAAAGAAGAACTTGAAGTCTCTATGCTGCAAAGGTGGCCGGTGCGAAAAGGCAGACCATATGCGAAAAAGCTGCCTCCTAATGAGCCTATGCTTACAGGTCAGCGAGTAATAGATACCTTGTTCCCAATTGCAAAAGGCGGAGTTGCTGCAGTTCCAGGGCCTTTTGGTAGCGGCAAAACAGTAGTACAGCACCAGCTCGCAAAATGGGCTGATGCGGATATTATAGTTTATGTAGGCTGTGGCGAACGCGGAAACGAAATGACGGATGTACTTATGGAGTTTCCTGAGCTTAAGGACCCTAGAACCGGGCTCTCTCTTATGAAGCGCACAGTTCTAATAGCCAACACCTCTGATATGCCTGTTGCAGCACGTGAAGCTTCAATATATACAGGTATAACAATAGCTGAATACTTCCGCGACATGGGCTATAAAGTTGCAGTTATGGCTGACTCAACATCGCGCTGGGCTGAAGCGCTTCGTGAAATGAGCGGCAGGTTAGAAGAGATGCCTGGCGAGGAAGGCTACCCTGCATATCTTTCAAGCCGCTTAGCTGAATTCTACGAACGTGCTGGCATTGTTGAAACGCTTGGCACCAACCCGCGGCTTGGCGCTGTAACGGCAATCGGTGCTGTATCACCCCCGGGGGGGGATATCTCAGAGCCTGTTTCGCAAGCGACCCTCCGCATTGTTAAGGTATATTGGGGGCTTTCAAGCAGGCTTGCATATGCGCGTCACTTCCCGGCTATAGATTGGCTTCAGAGCTATTCGCTTTATATTGATAGGCTTGGCGCGTGGTATAAAAAAGAAATAACAGAAGAATGGCCCGCAATGGTTCAAAAGCTTATGAACCTTCTTCAAAACGAGAGCGAACTTGATGAAATTGTGCGCCTTGTGGGGATAGATGCGCTTAGCTTTAATGATCGCTTGATACTTGAGGCAACACGTTCAATACGCGAGGACTTTCTCCACCAAAACGCATTCCATGAAGTGGATACATACGCCTCATTAAAGAAGCAGCTTATGATGTTATCCGTAATGCTTGCCTATTATGAGCAAGGGGTGGAAGCACTTAATGAAGATGCTTCCTTTGCAAAGTTAACAGCTTTGCCTGTACGCGAGTCTATAGCGCGCTTTAAATATACGCCTGAAGAAGAATGCGAGGAACGCTTTAAGCAGATAATGGAACAGCTCCGCAATGAGATGAACGGGCTTTCCGAGGGAGGGGAAGAGGATGCGTAAGGAATACCGCACCATAAAAGAAGTCGTAGGGCCCCTAATGATGGTAGAGAATGTTGAAGGGGTAAAATACGACGAGCTTGTTGAAATTGAACAGCAAGATGGTGAGCTGCGCCATGGGCGCGTACTCGAAATCAACGGTGATAAAGCCTTATTGCAGCTTTTCGAGGGTTCCCAAGGCTTGCGCATTACAACATCTAAGGCACGGTTTCTTGGCAGAAGCATTGAACTTGCAGTTGCACCGGATATGCTTGGGCGTGTCTTTAGCGGGATGGGAAGCCCAATAGATGGAGGAGCTGAGTTAATACCTGTCAAACGGCTTGATATTAATGGTGCACCCATAAACCCTACAGCACGAGATTATCCAAGTGAGTTTATCCAAACAGGAATTTCTGCAATCGATGGGCTCAACACGCTTGTCCGCGGGCAAAAGCTCCCGGTGTTTTCAGGAAGCGGCTTACCGCATGCTCAGGTAGCAGCGCAAATTGCGCGGCAATCAAAAGTGCTTGGTAAGGATGAAAACTTTGCTGTAGTATTTGCTGCTGTAGGTATCACATTTGAAGAAGCAGATTTTTTCATAAGTGATTTCCGTGCAACAGGTGCAATAGAGCGTACAGTAACTTTTGTTAACCTTGCAAACGACCCTGCCATTGAACGTATTGCAACACCGCGAATGGCAATCACTGCCGCAGAATACCTTGCCTATGAGCTTGATATGCATGTGCTTGTAATAATTACTGATATTACAAACTATGCAGAAGCTCTGCGCGAAGTTTCCGCTGCACGCAAGGAAGTGCCGGGTCGCCGCGGATACCCGGGGTATCTGTATACAGACCTTGCAACAATGTATGAGCGAGCAGGCAGAATAAAAGGCAAAAAGGGCTCCATAACAATGATACCAATTTTGTCAATGCCTGAAGATGACATAACTCATCCTATACCTGATTTAACCGGCTATATAACTGAGGGGCAAATCATCCTCTCGCGTGAACTAAACAGGCGTGGTTTAACCCCACCAATAAATGTTTTGCCCTCGCTTTCACGCCTAAAGGATAAAGGCATTGGCAGCGGCAAAACTAGGGAAGACCATGCGGATACAATGAACCAACTCTTTGCTGCATACTCGCGTGGCAGAGATGCAAAAGAGCTTGCTGTTATACTTGGTGATGCAGCACTTTCGGATACTGATAAGCTATATGCAAAATTTGCTGATAGCTTCGAAAAAGAATATGTATCCCAAGGTTATTACACTAATCGTACAATCGAAGAAACTTTAGCAATAGGGTGGAAACTGCTTTCGATATTGCCTACTACCGAATTAAAACGAATTAGGGATGCTTATATCGAAAAATATCTACCTGAAGCTAAGGAGGAGTAGTAATGGCTGCCCTGCAGGTAAAACCTACGCGCATGGAACTAAGCAACCTAAAGAAAAAACGCCAGGTTGCTGTGCGCGGGCATAAACTGATGAAAGATAAGCGTGATGAAATGGTGCGCAGGTTCATCATCTTTATAAGGCGCAACCGCTTGCTTCGTGAACAGGTAGAACAAAAGCTTTCCATAGCTATGTCGGAATTTGTAATTGCGCGTGCCTCGATGAGCCATGCATCAATAGAAGAAGCGCTAAGCTACCCGGCTCGTCCAGCAACAGTACTTGCCTCAATACATAATGTTTTATCTATAAAGATGCCTAAACTTACGCTTGAGGAAAGTGCAGGGTTTGAGTATCCATATGGGTTTGCAACCACCAGTGCAGAACTCGATGCTGCAGTTCAAGCATTTGCTGAGCTGCTGCCGATGCTTATTGAGCTTGCGGAAGTAGAGAAAATCTGCAACCGCCTTGCTGATGAAATAGAAAAAACAAGGCGCCGTGTAAATGCTTTAGAGTATGTGATGATACCTCAATTTGAGGAAGCTATACGTATGATTACAATGAAGCTTGATGAAAATGAACGCGGCAACCTCACTCGCCTAATGAAGACAAAAGAAATGCTTGCACAAAAAGGCTAACCTAACGCAGCATAGGGCAGTATGCAGACTGCCCTTTTTTTATTTTGTAAAAAGAAAAGAGGGAGGTAATACTCCCAAGAGGTATACTAAAGAGCACATCAATAGCAAATGCTGTTGTTTTAAGAACCGCCTAATTATATAATTTAGGGGACAGCAATCATTTGGAGGACATAGCATGCAAAAAGCGCCTCATATTTTAATTTGTGACGATCAGCCAATAATTCATGAGACGCTCGGGATTTACCTTGAAAGAGAAGGGTTTACGTTCGAGAGCGCCTTTGATGGAATGCAGGCGCTGAAAAAGGCGCAGGAAAAGAACCCTAGCTTAATCCTGCTTGATTTAATGATGCCTGGAATAACAGGCACAGAGGTTTGCCGCGAATTACGCAAAGAAAGCCATGTGCCGATTATAATGCTCACAGCAAAGAGCGAAGAAGTTGACCGCATACTTGGGCTTGAATTCGGGGCTGATGACTATATTGTGAAACCCTTTAGCGCACGCGAGGTTGTAGCGCGTATAAAAGCAGTGCTCAGGCGAACCGAACAGAAGCAGGTTCAAAAGCAACAGGTGTTAAATTTCGAAGGGTTGGAAATTAACGCTGCCAGTTATGATGTTCGAATAGATGGCAAGTCTGTGCCTTTAACCCCGAAAGAAGTTGAGGTTCTCTATTTGTTGGCCTCACATCCTGGCCGTGTATTTGACCGCGAACAGATACTATCAAAGGTCTGGGGATACGATTATTTCGGTGATGCGCGTGCTGTAGATACTCAAATAAAACGAATTCGGCAAAAGCTCCCCCAGGATAATGTCGGATGGGGGATTAAGACTGTTTACGGCATAGGTTATAAGTTCGAGACAGGTAAATGAAAAGTGGATTTTTGAAAAAGCTGCTTTTGTTCACCTTCTTTTCGCTTTTGCTGTTTGCGCTATTGGCTGGCATAGTGTTCTCATATACAAGCCAAAATGTGTTTACGGGCATGAAAGCAAGAGATTTAATTCCACGCGCTGTTTTCATTAGTACGATGGTCTCGCAGTACCAGCGCGGTGAAATTTCAACGCTTATGCTTGAACAAATATTGAATAGCGACAGTATGCTTTGGGATGCAACTGTACATGTAGTTTCGCCAAACGGAATGCTTATTGCAAATACGGGGGGTGAGGAGGAAGCTAAGGTGTTAAGTTATCTAGCTCCATATTTACCTCAAGTCTTATCAAATACAACAGGCATGCTTGTCACATCTTCAAAAGAGCTTGGTATTATTGTAGCAGCTACCGTATATGGTGTCGATGCATCTGTGCTTGGGGCTGTGTTTTTAACAAAACCTCTTTATGAGGTAAAAGCAGCTTTAAGCGGGCTAAACAGTGCGCTTATAGTCAGCATAATCGGCGTTTTTATAATAATGCTATTGCCTGCATATCTCGGGTCGCTCAGCATAACAAGGCCGCTTCTGCAAATGTCGCGTGCTGCAAAAGCCATGGCAAAGGGTGACTTCTCTATCCGAGCGGACGAAAAGCGAACTGATGAGATTGGCCAACTCGGCCATTCGCTAAATGAGCTTGCTGAGGAATTATCGCTTACAATCGGAGATTTAACGCTTGAGCGTAACAGGCTGCATAGTATTTTGGATGGCCTAAGGGAAGGGGTAGTAGCTGTAGGTGATACAGGCAGAATTACACATTTTAACAAAGCTGCCGAAAACATATTAGCTGTTTCCGGGGATAAAATGCTGGAACTACTAAACATATTGTGGCCGGATGCTTTTCAAGTCGCAGCCAAGCATGGGGATTTCGGGGCAATGTCTATAGTAGCTACATTTCAAGAGCAACAGCTTCGAATAACAAAAACTAACATTGTCGGGCACGAAGGAGAAATCGCAGGCGCTGTTGCAATGATACAGAATATTACAGAAGAGATGCGCCTTGAGCAGACGCGCCGTGACTATGTTGCCAATGTCAGCCATGAACTGCGTACGCCTACAGCATCTATTCGAGGCCTTGCAGAGGCGCTAAATGACGGGCTAGTAAAAAAGAACGAAGATAGTCAGCGATATTATGGCTACATACTTAGAGAGAGTATTCGACTTTCAAGGCTCATTGATGATTTGCTTGAGCTTTCAAGGCTGCAGTCTCGGGCAGTAGCTTTAAAAAAGTGCGATTTCGAACTAAACCCGCTGCTTGTTGGGCTTGCAGAACGGTTTAGTATTGCAGCCATGGAAAGCGGACTTGAATTTTTATATCTACCTGTGAATGCTAAGCTAACCGTTCACACAAACAAAGATAGAGTTGAGCAGATTTTAGTAATACTGCTGGACAATGCTGTTAAGTATGCGGTGGATGGAGGTAGAGTAAGGCTTTTTGCAGAAGAAAGTGTCGAGAGTCTAATACTGTCTGTCTGCAGTACAGGAGAAATCCCAAAAGAACACCTCCCGCACCTTTTCGAGCGTTTTTATAAAGTCGATAATGCACATGCAGAACAAGGCACCGGGCTCGGGCTTGCAATAGCGAGTGAAATTATATTAATGCTTGGTGAGCGAATTTGGGTAGAGAACTGCAACAAAGAGACATGTTTTAGGTTTACGCTGAAAGCTTCTGTGGTTTGAGGGTAGGGTTCAAAGCTTTAAAAATGCAATAATAGCGTGCGTCTGCTCTTCTATGCCATATTATGCAGAGCCTGCATATATAGGCTTCATTTGTTCTACAAATTCTGTGCTAAACATATGCTATACTGTGCCATCAAGCAATAGCTTTGGCTACTGCCTTTGCTTAAGGCAGGGGAGATAGGTATGCGCATTTCAATTGAATGGTTTCTGTTGGACAATATGCTCATGAATATTGCGGTGTTAGTCCTTTCAGCAGCCTTATCAGGGTTACGGTTGCGTATGTTTGTAGCCCCGGTTGTAGCGCTATCTGGTGCAGTATTTGCTTTATTAGCGGTTTCCAACTGCCCTGTGCTTACAAAAATGCTGCCCAAGTTATTGTTTGCGCTTGTTCTTGCGTTTGGGTTAAAATTTAACAATTTAACCGGATACTTAAGGTCACTTCTTTGCGTGCTGTTATGTGCTATGCTGCTTGGCGGCCTGATGCTTATCTTAACGTATATGCAAGCTAAAGCTGCTAAAACTGCTATTGTTGGAGGAATATTAATCGGGTCTGTAGAAATACGCATACTGCTTATAACAGTAACTCTAGGTTCACTATTACCTCGTTGCCTGCGCTATTTGCGTTACATGGCACGTATTGATGCAAACAGAATACAGCTAAAAGTAATTGTAGACGGATATTGTCTAAATACGACAGCCCTAATTGATACAGGCAACCTGCTTGTTGAACCTATATCAGGCTTACCTGTTGTTTTAATAAACAATTGCCCGAAATTTGAGAATGGATACCCGGTTCTTTACTATGGGTTGGGTTCTAGTGGAGAAATTATTACGCGCAGGGCAAAGTCAGCAAAAGCACTAATATGTGGTACTTGGCGAGACATGGATATAATGGTTGCATGTGCTCCATTAGAAATAAAGGATGCAGGCGCTATAATTGGCAGCATAGCGCTGCCGTCATGAACAAACAGTCTTCATTAGGGGGCAATATATTATGAAACGGTTAATCCAATGGTTGAGTAGGCTGTTCTTCCGTAAGCCAAAAGGAATTTGGTATGTTGGTTCGGGGGAAACTTTGCCCCCGCCGCTTTCAGCTGATGAGGAACAAGAATGGATAATGCGGCTTTCTAATGGCGACACAGCTGCACCTCGGCTGCTTATTGAGCGGAACCTTCGGCTTGTGGTTTATATTGCGCGCAAATTTGAGAATACCGGGGTTTGTATTGAAGATTTAATTTCAATAGGCACAATAGGCCTTATAAAAGCGGTTAACACATTCGACCCTAAAAAGAAAATAAAGCTCGCGACATATGCTTCAAGGTGTATAGAGAACGAAATCCTTATGCACCTAAGGCGAACATGCAGGTTAAAGATGGAGGTGTCGCTAGATGAGCCCCTTAATATAGATTGGGATGGTAATGAGCTGTTGCTCTCAGATATCCTTGGTACTGATTGCGACATTATTGAGCGAGGCATTGAGGATGAAGTTGACCGTGAACTGCTGCTATCTGCATTGAAAAAACTAACCCCAAGAGAGCAGCATATCGTAGAATTGCGCTTCGGGCTAAATACTGATAGAGAATGTACGCAAAAGCAGGTTGCTGATATTTTGGGGATATCACAAAGCTATATATCAAGGCTCGAAAAGCGCATAATCAAAAGGCTCAGAAAAGAAATGCTAAGGATGGAATAACGAAAGAGTTCTTCCGGCTTCTATACATATTTTTGCATATGCTTTAAAGCATTTTTTTCTAAGCGTGAAACCTGTGCTTGGCTTATGCCGATTTCTTTACTGACTTCCATTTGCGTTTTGCCTTCAAAGAAGCGCATTTGAAGTATCCGCTGCTCGCGTTCATCAAGGTGTGATATTCCCTGCCAAATTGCAATGCTATCTAACCAACTGGCATCGTTTACCTTTGAGTCGCCAATTTGATCCATTACAAAAATTGCATCACCGTCATCATGATAAATCGGCTCATGCAGGGAAATAGGGTCCTGTATAGCATCAAGCGCAAAAACAACATCTTCTTCAGAAATCTCAAGCGCCTTGGCGATTTCGGATATGCTTGGCTCCCTTGAGAGCTCATCCATTAACCGCTTGCGCGTCTGCAACGCTTTATAAGCCGTATCTCTAAGGCTTCTGCTTACGCGGATTGTGTTGTTATCCCTTAAATGCCTGCGCACCTCGCCGATGATCATCGGAACTGCGTAAGTTGAAAACTTGACGTCATGGGATAAATCGAAGTTATCGAGAGCTTTTATAAGGCCTATACAGCCTACCTGAAAAAGGTCGTCCATCTGTTCGCCACGATTTGTAAAGCGTTGTATTACGCTAAGTACCAGCCGCAGATTGCTTCTTAAAAACTCATCACGTGCCGAATTATCGCCTGTTTTAACTTTTAAAAGCAATGTGCGCATTTGTTTTTGGGTTAGCACCGGCAGCTTTGAGGTATCAACTCCGCAGATTTCTACTTTATTAAGCGCCATAAGAGCTGTACCCCCATCCATTTGCTGTAGCTATTTTTATCTTTGCCTAAGTGGGGTTTTTTATCCTAGGCGAAACAGCTGCAACTTGAGCAATAAGTCGAAGGAACATCGCAAAATGGGGGAAATCTCAGATTAAAAAAATAGTCTGGTATTATTTGCCACACCTATACAGGTTCTGCTGACTAACCTTGCTTGAATAAGCATAGGTTGATATAACGGAGGGAAAGAAAATGGCAGCCAGCAAGTACAAAACATCTAAACTAAAAGCTAAAAAAGCACGTAAGCCGAAGTGGAAGAGCGTACTGCTAGAAGCAATGGATTTACCAATAGAAACGGATGCATTAACACCAAAGCTAACTATGGTTGGTAAGAGCAACCTGCTTATCGAAAACCATAAAGGTGTACTGCAGTATAATTTGAAGATGGTACGATTCCTTACACACGAGGGAGTGCTTGAAATTATGGGCTCTAACCTAATTCTTAAACAGCTTGCGTATGGTCGTGCTTATATAAATGGAGTGGTTGAGTGTGTTAAATTCTTAGAATAGAAAAACTTATAAAATTAGGAGAAAGGCTTTAATGTGGAATTCTGTTTTTGGATATGTTATTATACGGTTGGATGGTCCTGGCATTGAGCGCATTTTAAATCGTATTCTTAAGGCAGGAATACCTGTCTGGAATGTGTATCGCCTAGAGCATGGTTGCGTAAATGCAGAGATGCGCGCAAAGGACTTTCCTAAGCTCAGGGAACTTAAGCGGGGCTTAAGCTGCCGTATTCATATAATCAAGCGGCATGGAATTCCCTTTTTATATGCAAAATACAGGTTTAGAAAATTGCTCATTTTTGGTGCAGCAGTTTCTTTTTCACTCTTAGTTATTTTGCAGGCACGGGTTTGGCTTATTCGTGTCGAAGGGCTTTCGCAAGTGCCTGAAGCTGTAATAATGCGTGCTATTGCAAGTGAGGGTGTGCATTTTGGGTCAGCGCGTGCGAGTATAGAAACTGCAGCTCTCGGCCAAGCAATAAGAACCTTTGATAACCGGATTGCATGGGCCGGAGTTAAGCTCGATGGCATAACCATGCGTATAAAAGTGGTTGAAGCTGAACCCATTCCGCTTCAGCAGGACAAAAGCATCCCTGTTAATATAGTCGCAAAGAAGGATGGTATAATTGAACGGGTAACTGCACTTTCTGGCAAGGCGAATGTTAAACAGGGAGATGCAGTCCGCGCAGGAGATTTGCTTATTAGCGGGGATATTACGCGCGAAGGTGCTTTAGAGCGCTTAATGGTACATGCAGAGGGTGATGTATCAGCTCAAGTTTGGTATAGGGTTGAGCTAAACTTGCCGCCTACGCAAAAACAGCTTATGAGGAGCGGTAGGTTTCAGCCATTTCACGCAATACTTATTGCAGGCTGTCCTGTTTATAAAACTGCGGTTAACTATCCCTCGCATGAAATAGAGCTTACAAATGGATCTGTTATTAAGGGTTTGGTTCTGCCCTTATGGTATGTAAGAGGTAACTGTTATGAATTAACGCTCCAAGACATACAGTGTGAACCTGATGAATTATTGGCTGAAGCCTTGTTTTGTGCAGAGCTTGATGCTATAGAGCAAGTTCCCAAGGAGGCTTATGTGCTTAAAAAAATGAGCGAAACAGAAATCTTTGAAACTGGCGGGGTTAGTGCTGCTGTTTCAATTTGCACACTTGAGGATATTGGGTTAACAAAAGCAATAGATAATACAATAGAAGACTAAAGGAAAGATATAGAATAACGAAAGGCAGGCACTTCTTGGCAGAAGAAAAAACCTTTAAAGAAGATAATTCCGCTCCTAAATGCACGGAGGCGCTCCTCGAAGTTCAATCAATGGACGAGCAGATTAGGCTGTTTGGTGTATTTGATGAAAACTTAGACATTTTGCAATCAGAAACACACACTCGCATAAGTGTTGCTGCTGATTGTATAAAAGTAGAGGGCGCACCCGAAAACGTTGAGCTTTGCACAATTGTTTTAGAGAAACTGTTGCAAATGCTTAGAAAAGGTGAGCCCATTAATCGCAGCCGCATCAGGTATGCAGTGGACCTTGCAAAAGAGGGAAATGCAGACATGATTGAGCAGATTATGGGGGACGTAATTGCAATCACAAACCGGGGAAGGCAAATAAAATGCAAAACACTTGGCCAAAAACGCTATGTACAAGCGCTTAAAGAATACGAACTGGTTTTTGGTGTTGGGCCTGCAGGAACCGGCAAGACCTATCTTGCTGTGGCGATGGCTGTTTTAGCATTCAAAAACAAGGATGTTGACCGCATTATTCTAACAAGGCCTGCAGTCGAAGCAGGGGAAAAGCTCGGGTTTTTACCTGGAGACCTGCAAAATAAGGTAGACCCTTATTTGCGTCCCCTACATGACGCCTTAAATGACTTTCTCGGTAATGAAACATATCGGAGTTTAGTTGAGCGCGGGTCTGTTGAAGTAGCGCCGCTTGCATATATGAGAGGGCGAACACTTAATAATGCTTACATAATACTGGATGAGGCTCAAAATTGCACAATTGAGCAGATGAAAATGTTTTTAACCCGTTTCGGAGAAGGTTCTCGCGTTGTTGTAACAGGCGATATAACCCAGATTGATTTAGCGCAAGATCGTAAGAGCGGGCTTATACATGCACTCTCCGTACTTGAAGGGGTTGAAGGAATAGCCCAGATTATGCTTACTTATAAAGATGTTGTTCGCCACGACCTGGTGCAGCGCATAATCCGTGCTTACGAAAGACGCAAGGGATAATTAATTTTAAGGAGGCAGCATGAGCAAACGCGTCGATACTGAACGAATAAGCCTTGTTTCAATGCTAATGGCAGTATTGGCATTTGCAGCGTGCTTTGTCGCTGCTGTCGTAGTTCTCACGCCAAAACTATATGATGTGTCGGTAGGTTCGAAAGCAACTCAAAATATAGTTGCTCAGCGTTCGGTTGTTAATGCTGCAGCAACACAGGCGTTGCGCGATGTTGCAGCAAATGAAGTTCAGGCAGTCTATAAGCTTGACGATTCGCTTGCGCATAATTATTCACAAGGAGCAACAGCATTCTTCCAGGAAATCAACTCTTTAAGGCGTGAAGCTGACGCCTTGCGTGCTGCATATTCAGGTTCACGGCTCAGAGCAACAGGAGGATTATCTGTTAGTGAATGGCAGCTGGTTGTAGGAGCTGCAGAACTCCAAGAAATGTTGACGCGCTTTAAAATGCCCCTTTCTGTAGATGAGGGGTGGTGGCTGCTTCATGTTGAAGAGAATGAAATATTGCGGCTCCAGGAAGCGGTATTGCAAAAACTAATCAATGTGCTTCAAAGCGGTGTTGAGGAGCGCATGCTCGAAGCCAAAAAGACGGCGTTAGTTCATGAGCTTAATTCAATAGAGATATCCGATATATTAAAAAGTATTGGGCAGAGGGTATTTGAAGAGTATCTCTTGCCGACATTTGTAGAAGACAGAGCAGCAACAGCTCATGCACGGGCTTCTGCAGCAGCAGCTGTAGAGCCTGTGGAAATTCGGCGCGGTGATGTAATTGTGCACCAAGGGGATATCATAACTAAGGAACAGTACGCTGTGCTTAATTCCTTAAGCCTTGTGGCAGCCGGTAAAGCAGATTATCGTCTACATATAGGTATTTTTATCTTCATACTTGCAGTCTTTTCTGCTTTCCTCGCGTACATGTCAATATATCGCCGCCATGTGCTTTCAAATAGTAAAAGTATGCTCATTGTGGCTGTTTCAATTATACTCACAATTGCGCTATCAGCAGCTCTGAGTTCTGTTGATTTTCGTATTTCTCCAGCGCTTATAGGCGTTATGCTGGTTGCTTTGCTTGTTGAAGAGCAGACTGCTATGGCAGTTAATATCGTCCTCTCCTTTTGCATTGGCCTTTTTAGCAAGGGAAACAGCGGGCCAATTTTTGGCTTTGAGTCAATGGTTATGACAGCGGCAACGCTTTTAGGAGGGCAGGTCGCTGTATATTTGCTACATATGCACCAAAGGCGAGGGACAATTGTTGCAGCGGGTCTCTTTGCGGGCATTGCTGCTGCATGCCTTCAGTTTTCTATATATTTAATTGCAAAAGCGCAACTTACGGAACAACTAATCGCTGCAGCGTGGATGCTCGGCAGCAATGCAGTATGTGCTGTTCTTGTTGTAGGTTCGCTCTCTTTATGGGAGAACCTTTTTGATATTGCAACAAGTGCTAGGCTTAACGAATTATCCAATGCCAATCATCCGCTGCTTCGCCAATTGATGACTGAAGCGCCGGGGACATATCGCCATTCAATGTGGACAGCTGCTCTTGCAGAGAGCGCAGCGGAAGCTATAAATGCTGACTCTCAGCTTGCCCGTGTAGGTGCATATTACCATGATGTTGGGAAGCTGCGAAGGCCTTTGTATTTTAAGGAGAATCAAAAACCAAACGAAAACATCCATGATACAATGCCTCCTCAAGAGAGCGCTTCTGTAATAATATCCCATCAGAAGGATGGGGTTGCGTTATTGAACAAGCACAAGCTGCCTTCCGCTGTAGCACAAATTGCATTCGAACACCATGGTACGACACTTGCTGCATATTTTTATCACAAAGCAATGGAAGCAGATGGAGGCAAAGCCCCTTTGCAAAAGAACTTCCGATACCCCGGTGTGCGGCCAAGCACAAAGGAAAGCGCCATAGTCTTTTTGGCAGATAGCTGCGAGGCAGCAGTACGCGCATTAGATAACCCGACCCGTGAAACAGTTGAAAGCACAATAGCAAGCGTAATAAGAAATAAGATTGATGATGGGCAGCTTTTTGCATCCCCTTTAAACTTTCGAGAGATTGCGATAATACAGCAGAGCTTTTTGCGAACGTTTAGCGGACTTTTGCACGATCGCATACCTTATCCCAAGCTAGGGGAGGTTTGAAGTGATAGATGTTTATGATGAAAAGGGTTTGCTTTTGCCCTCTCAAATCAGGCTCCTTCAATCTGCTGCTGCTTCAGCTTTAAATAGCGAAGGCTTGGCTGGCAGTTTAGATATAACTGTTGTTGAGCGCAGCAGTATTCGGTTTTTAAACCTATCAAATAGGGGTATTGATAAAGAAACGGACGTTCTAAGCTTCCCTACTGTTACAACTGGTCAATTGCCAGGGGATGGCTTCTGGGGAGATGTAGCGATTTGCCCTGAATATGTTGGGGAGCAGGCTAAACTGGCAGGCAGCGCTCTAATTAACGAATTAGTTTTATTGGTAATACATGGGGTTCTCCATCTTATCGGGCATGACCATTGTGCGCCTGAAGAGGAAATGCGTATGTTTGAAGCCCAAAGACAGATACTTGAAAGGGTTGGGGTAGACTATGAAGCGAATGATTCATGAACTTGAAATTAAAAATATGCTTAGAATGGCAAGCGAAGTGCTGGATAGGGCGTATGTTCCATATTCAGGGTTTCGTGTTGGCGCGTGCCTTAAAGGAGTTTCGGGTGCCTATTATTTAGGGTGCAACATTGAAAATGCTGCTTATTCTCCCTCAAACTGTGCAGAACGTACTGCGGTTTTCAAGGCAGTGTCTGAAGGTGAGCGGGAATTTGAAGCTCTGGCTATTGTATCCACTGGTGAACAGCCAGCAATGCCTTGCGGAGTTTGCAGGCAGGTGCTTGTTGAATTCTGCGACCCTGACATGCCGATAATCTGCGCGAATCGTGGTGGAAAGTACCAAATTAAGACACTAGGCGAACTTCTGCCATTTGCATTTACAAAAGAGGATTTAATGTGATGTGTTTTAAAAGCGGTTTCATTTGTATTGTGGGCTGCCCCAATGTAGGCAAATCAACTTTATTAAATAGCCTTATTGGTGAGAAGATTGCTATTGTATCAGAAAAGGCGCAGACAACTCGTTCCCGAATTACGGGAGTTTTAACGCGGGATAACTACCAAATGGTATTTTTAGATACGCCCGGGGCTACTGTGCCAAACAGTAAGCTGGGTGAATATATGCAAAAAGCAGTTTTCACTGCTTTAATCGGGGTTGATGCAATACTCTTTGTGTTAGATCCGATAAATGGTATGCGAGAAAAGGATGAGGCGCTGATTGAGCGTCTTAAAACTGTCGCAACTCCAAAGATTGGCGTAATTAACAAAATCGATGCAGCAACTCCAGCTCAACTTGATGCAGCTGAGCATTACCTTGAAAAAGCAGGGTGCTTTGATAAGATACTTAGAATAAGCGCAAAGTTAGGGGAAGGCTTGAAAGAGCTCGAAGAAATGCTCTTTGATTATTTAGAAGAGGGCCCCAAATACTATCCTGATGATATGATCACCGACATACCTGAAAGACTTTTATGCGCTGAGTTGGTGCGTGAAAAGGCGCTTAATCTTCTGCGCGAAGAAGTGCCGCATGGTGTTGTTGTAGAAGTTGACAAAATGGTTTTGCGCCCTGACGGGAAGCTATATGACATTTGGGCAACTATTTACTGCGAACGCGAAAGCCATAAAGGAATCCTCATAGGCAGAGGAGGGTCAATGCTAAGGCAAATTGGAGAGGCTTCAAGGAAAGACATTGAATTAATGCTGGATGTTAATGTCAACCTGCAGCTGTATGTGAAGGTTCGCGAGGGCTGGAGGAATAGCATTAGGGCGCTGAATGATTTGGGGTTTAAATAATTAGGATTGGTGTTATTTTCATTTCATCTGTTTTGGCTGAGTGTGGCACAATAAAATATCAGACTTAGGGAAGGAGCATTCGTTACTATGAAGAAGAAGAATACAAAGGTCGCATGGAAAAGATTCTCTAACACAGGCACAATAGGTGCATACCTTACTTACCGTGCTATGCTCACCCAAGAAGAAACCCCGCAGAAGACAGAATAGCCCGAAATACTGGAGGCACACATTGTTAAAGTTATGAGTTTGGTTATTGGCTATGGCATTTATTAAAGTTATGGGCATAGTGACCTGCTATGCAAATTATAAAGATAATGACCGAATGCTTACACTTTTCACTCGTGAAAAAGGTCGAGTAGATGCAATAGCAAGAGGATGCAGGCGTATTAAAAGCCCGCTATTTTCTTGTGCTCAGCTTTTCGTTTTTGGTGAATTTCAGCTGTTCTATAATAAAGATAGATACTCAGTCGCCCAATGTGATGTGCAGGAGACCTTTTATTCGTTGCGTGAGAATATCGAAAGTTTTAAGGCGGCAGTTTCTATACTCGAATTGACAAGATTAACTGTTCAGGAAGGTGAGCCCAACCCAGAGTTATTTTCTTTACTTTACTATACTTTAAGTTTTTTAAGTTATGGCAACAACAACCAGCTTGATACTTCATTGTGCTTCATTACTAAGTATCTTCAATTCACAGGTGTTTCCCCAATGTTGACTTCATGCACAAAATGCGGCATGGACTTAAGAAAAATGGCTTCTTTGTTTTTTTCACCTGCTTTTGGAGGCGCAATGTGCAGCAATTGCGCAACCGGCTCTCAGGCATTTGCCATATCAAGCTTAGCGCTTGAGGCAATGCGCAGAATGCTTATGCTTAACAATGAAGAAATCGAACGTGTGCGCCTACCTGGCGCTGTTCGCGAGGAATTGCTTGCATTGCTTGAACGCTATTGTGCATTTATTCTCGAGAGAAGCAGCAACCCTGTAACTTGCCTAAGGGAACTTCTGCCGATGAAGATAAGCTAAGCTGTGTTGCTGCGCTATTGCCTTTTTGGGGCAGTCAGTTTATAATTATTACTCTATGAGAATATCTGCTAAACTTTAGCGAACATAAATAAAAGGTCTGTCGAGATCTAGATGAGATTTAAAATAAATTTGGGAGGAATATAAATGCCGCACAAATATGTATATTTATTCAACGAAGGCAATGCAAGTATGCGCAACCTTTTAGGAGGCAAGGGAGCAAACCTTGCAGAAATGACAGGGCTGGGGCTGCCTGTACCATTTGGTTTTACAATAACAACCGAAGCATGTACACGCTTTTATCAGGACGGCTGCCGTATTGGCGACGATATACTTGCGCAAATTGAACAAGCAATAACCGAACTTGAAAAAACAGCAGGGAAGAAGTTCGGTGACATATCCAATCCTTTCTTAGTCTCTGTGCGATCAGGTTCAAGAGCCTCAATGCCTGGCATGATGGATACTATTCTTAATCTAGGGCTAAATGATGAAACAGTCGAAGGCCTTGCTAGCCTTACAGGAAATGATAGGTTTGCCTTTGACAGCTATCGCCGCTTTATTCAAATGTTTTCTGATGTTGTAATGGAAATAGAAAAGTCAAAATTCGAAGCTATATTTGATGAAGTAAAGAGACAAAACGGCTGCAAGCTGGATACTGAGCTTACTGCAGAACATCTTCGCAATATAGTTGCTCAGTATAAAGAACTATATAGAAGCGAAAAGGGTGAAGATTTCCCACAAAACCCGAAGAATCAGCTTATAGAAGCTGCAAAGGCTGTTTTCCGCAGCTGGGATAACCCACGTGCTATTGTTTATCGCAGAATGAACGACATCCCCTCAGATTGGGGAACTGCAGTCAATATACAGGCAATGGTATTTGGCAATATGGGCGATGATTCGGGAACAGGAGTCGCATTTACCCGTAACCCCTCAACAGGTGAGAATAAACTCTATGGCGAATACCTAATAAATGCACAAGGCGAAGATGTTGTAGCAGGGATACGCACACCCCTTGAAATCGAAAATCTAAAAAACGGAATGCCAGAGGTATATAACGAATTCTCAAGGATAGCGAGCTCTCTTGAGGCGCACTACCGTGATATGCAGGATATGGAATTTACGATTGAGCGCGGCAAGCTCTATATGCTCCAAACCCGCAACGGTAAACGTACAGCATCCGCTGCTTTGGAAATTGCCGTTGATCTTGTAAATGACGGGATGATAAGCAAAGAAGAAGCGTTGCTTAAAATAGACCCTCGTTCACTGGATTCTCTTTTGCACCCTACATTTGAACCTAATGCGCTTAAAAAGGCGAAACCCGTTGCGCATGGTCTTCCTGCCTCGCCAGGGGCTGCTTGCGGGCGTGTGTATTTCACAGCAGCAGATGCAACAGAAGCTGCGAAACGGGGCGAAAAGGTCATTTTGGTAAGAGAAGAGACTTCACCCGAAGATATTGAGGGAATGTATGCATCCGAGGGCATACTTACTTCGCGCGGCGGCATGACATCTCACGCAGCCGTTGTTGCGCGCGGAATGGGAACATGCTGTATTGCTGGCTGTTCAGAAATCATTGTAAAAGAAAAAGAGCGCACATTCGTTACCCAAGGCGGTCTTGCTTTTGAACAGGGAGATTGGGTTTCGCTTGATGGTTCAACAGGTAATGTCTACAATGAGCAATTGCCGACAGTTGAAGCTGAGGTTTCAGGGAATTTTGCTACAATAATGGCCTGGGCAGATAGTGTGCGAGTTCTAAAGGTTCGCACAAATGCCGATACTCCTCATGATTCCGCTCAGGCAATAAAGTTCGGCGCTGAAGGAATTGGGCTCTGCCGCACTGAACATATGTTTTTTGGTGAAGGCCGGATTTCAGCTGTACGCGAAATGATTGTTGCAAAAGATGAGGATAGCCGCCGCAAAGCGCTTAACAAGCTTCTTCCTATGCAGCGCGGAGACTTTAAGGGCATATATAAAGAAATGGGCTGTAATCCTGTTACCATTCGTTTCCTAGACCCACCACTGCATGAATTCCTGCCCCACGAAGAAGAGGATATCAAGGCGCTTGCAAAACAAATGGAGCTACCTTTTGATCAGTTAAAGATTACTATTGCAGGGCTTCGTGAAATCAACCCAATGCTTGGTCATCGTGGGTGCAGGCTTGCAATTACATATCCCGAAATCATTCAGATGCAGACGAGAGCTGTTATTGAGGCAGCAATAGAAGTTAGCGAAGAAACGGGCAATAAGATAGTACCTGAAATAATGATACCTCTTGTTGGAGATGCAAAAGAATTCGAGTATTTAAAGCAATTTGTAGATTCCACTGCAAAGCAGGTTATGGATGAACGCAGCTTTAAGCTTGAATACCTTGTAGGCACTATGATTGAAGTTCCTAGAGCAGCGCTTGTTGCAGATACAATTGCTAAAAGCGCGGAATTCTTCTCGTTTGGCACAAATGACCTTTCTCAAATGACCTATGGGTTCAGCAGGGATGATGCAGCCAAGTTTCTTGATGACTATTATAAAAAGAAAATCTTTGAATTTGACCCATTTGCAAGAATTGATAGGGTTGGCGTAGGGAAACTCATGGAAATCGCATGCAAGCTTGGCAAAGAAGCGCATCCTGGCCTAAAACTGGGAATCTGCGGCGAGCATGGAGGCGACCCGTCATCTGTTGAGTTCTGCCACATGCTTGGGCTTGATTATGTATCCTGTTCCCCCTTCCGCGTGCCAATTGCGCGCTTAGCGGCAGCTCAGGCGAAAATTAAACAAGATAGGGGAGTACTCTAAGAGTATTTGCTTTGATATTAGGTGTAAGGAGAACCGCTTGGTTCTCCTTTGCTATTAGTAAGTTGCCCACGTTTCATTTTAAGCCAAAGCTGCCATAATTAATGAATGAAGGCAGCATAAATATAGATGGTATTATATGGTGGGCAATTAAGCTTGCTATCTACAACACATTTTGCCATTGCGTGTTTTTGGTTGCAATCCGCGTACGTATGTGCTAGTATAGTTCGGAAACTGAAAAAGTATATAGGCTAAGTTTGGGCTTTTATACAACATGGAGGGTTGGGATGTCGACCATTGAAATATTAGGTAACAACCGAGTAAAATTAACTGTTGAAATAGGCGGAGAAGCATTTTCGGATTCTTTGCAGCAGGCATATATCAAAACAAGAGCAAGATACAATGTGCCCGGGTTTCGCAAAGGTAAGGCCCCGCGCAAGGTTATTGAAAACTTGTACGGCGAAGGGGTTTTCTTCGAGGATGCGTTCGAGTTCCTATATCCTGAGGCATATGAGAATGCAATTTCAGAACACGACCTTGAACCTGTGGATAGGCCTGATGTTACTATTGAGAGCATTGGAGCAGAATCCGGGGCTGTTTTTTCTGCTGAGGTTTATGTTAAGCCCGAAGTTAAGCTTGGCGCCTACAAGGGTATAGAAGTAGTAGAGAAGAAGTATACTGTCAAGGATGTGCAGCTTGATAATTTCCTCGAGCAAGAGCGTGAAAAGGTAGCTCGCTTTGTTGAAGCTGATAGACCTGTTGAGCAGGGCGATTATGTGCTTTTGGATTATAGCGGCAGTGTTGATAGTGAACCTTTTGACGGAGGCGCTGCAAAAGACTATAAGCTTGAAATAGGTTCAAATACCTTTGTGCCTGGTTTTGAAGAGCAGCTTATTGGGCTAACCAAGGGTGAAGAGAGGGAGATTGAAATCCATTTTCCGGAGGACTATCATTCGGAAAATCTTAAAGGCAAAAATGCCGTATTTGCCGTAAAGATTAATGGAGTGCAGAAAAAGGAGCTTCCTGAGCTCGATGATGAGTTTGCAAGAGATGTTTCTGAATTTAACACTCTTGAGGAATTGCGCGAGGATAAGCGCAAAGCTTTAGCAAAAAGCTATGAAGAACGGGCTAGAGTTGAAGTTGAAAACAGCGTTGTTAATAAGGTTGTCGAGAAATCGACATTTGATGTTCCAGAAGTTATGATACAACGTGAAATAAATAATATCCTTCGAAATATCTCATACCGACTTTCAATGTCAGGGCTTAGCATGGAGGAGTATTTAAAGTATTCTGGCATTGATGTTGAAGCTCTGCGCAAGAACTATAGAACTGAGGCTGTAAAGCGTGTGCGGACACAACTGGTACTTGAGACAATCTCCAAAACCGAGGGGATTGAGGCATCAGAAGAAGAGCTTTCAAAAACAATTGCCGAGCATGCTGAGCATGAGAATAAAACGCCCGAAGAATTTAGGGCAATGCTCAAAGATGAGGATATCGAGTACTTTAAAGATACCATTATAATAGGCAATACAATTGCTTTTATCACAGACAATGCACTATTAATAGGGAAGAAAAAGGCGCTGAGCAGAATACGCAAATATGTTTTATGCAATCGTATAAAGTTTAAAAACAAAGGGCTGCATTTTAGAAACAGAACCAGAACGGCTCGCGCAAACTGAACACAAGACATATAGTATAGCAAGGAGGATTCAACAATGAGTTTAATACCAATTGTTGTTGAGCATACTGACAGAGGCGAACGTTCATATGACATATATTCTCGTCTGCTCAAAGACCGCATTATATTCCTGGGGGGCGAGATAACCGATGATGAGGCAAACGTGGTTGTTGCCCAGATGCTGTTTTTAGAGGCTGATGACCCTGAAAAAGACATAAACCTTTATATCAACAGCCCAGGCGGCTCCGTTACTGCAGGAATGGCAATCTATGATACAATGCAGTATATAAAATGCGATGTCTCTACAATCTGCATAGGGATGGCTGCATCAATGGGTGCTTTCTTATTGGCAGCCGGTGCAAAAGGAAAGCGAAAGGCGCTCTCCAATGCGGAGATTATGATACACCAACCCAGCGGTGGGGTGCGCGGCCAGACAACGGATATACAAATCCAAGCTGAACGCATGATTGCCATAAAAAAGTTATTGAACAAAATCCTCGCCGAGCGGACAGGGCAACCAATTGAAAGGGTGGAAATCGATACAGAAAGGGATAATTTTATGCCAGCTGCACTAGCGCTGGAATATGGCCTGATTGATTTGATTATTCCTCCCAGAAGGTAAGGTGGACAATGCCAAAATATGAAGAAAAAGGGCCGGTAAAGTGCACATTTTGTGGCAAGACACAAGATGAAGTGCATAGGATAATAGCCGGGCCCGGCGTATATATTTGCAACGAATGCGTAGAGCTTTGCCGCGAAATAATAGAAGAAGACACAGCAGGTCAGCCTGTTGATTTATCCGAAGTTCCAAAGCCTCAGCAGATAATGGAAACTTTAAATCAGTATGTCATAGGGCAGCAGGATGCAAAAAAGGTTCTGTCCGTAGCAGTTTACAACCACTATAAGCGCATAGGCGCGGGAGCTTCGCGCGATGATGTGGAGCTGCAAAAGAGCAACATTATTATGCTTGGGCCAACCGGCTGCGGAAAGACTATACTTGCACAGACATTAGCGAAAATATTGAATGTTCCGTTTACAATGGCTGATGCTACATCATTGACAGAAGCAGGCTATGTAGGGGAGGATGTTGAAAATATTCTCCTAAGGCTCATTCAAGCTGCAGACTATGATGTAGAAAGAGCAGAGAAGGGTATAATTTACATTGATGAAATCGATAAAATCGCACGCAAGAGTGAGAACCCTTCCATAACGCGCGATGTTTCCGGTGAAGGTGTTCAGCAGGCACTTTTGAAAATCCTCGAAGGGACTGTTGCAAGCGTTCCCCCCCAGGGCGGGCGTAAGCACCCACACCAGGAGTTTATTCAAATCGATACAACAAATATCCTTTTCATTTGCGGCGGTGCATTTGCAGGCATAGATAATATCATAAGCAAGCGGGTAGGCGAAAAGCTTATGGGTTTTGGTGCAGATGTGAAACCGAGAGTCGAAAAGGATATTGGTACAATCCTAAAATCCATTCTTCCCGAAGACCTGCTAAAGTATGGTTTAATCCCAGAGTTTGTAGGGAGAATGCCAGTGATTGTAACGCTCCATCAGTTGGATGAAGCAGCGTTGCTATCCATATTGACTGAACCTAAAAATGCGCTTACACGGCAGTATAAAAGGTTATTTGAGATGGATGGTGTGGAGCTGAGCTTTGAGGATGCAGCGCTTAAGGCAATTGCACGCAAAGCTATTGACCGCAAGACAGGGGCGAGGGGTCTTAGGTCTATACTTGAAGATTCAATGATGGATATAATGTATGATATTCCCTCCCGAACAGATGTCGAGAGCTGCACTGTTACACGCGAAGCTATAGAAAAGACTCAGCCTCCGCTGTTAAAATTGCGTGAAGAAAAAAAGCGCTTAAAATCTGGCGGGGATGCCTCATAACCTTCATGGAAATGAACCAAGCCGCAGCTATTAACCAGGCTGCGGCTTTTGTTTGCTTCAATATCTATCTATTCCCAGTTTTCATATCTCATGAATGTATTAAAGAGAGCACATACTACAAAACAGCGGAGGTATGTATATGGACTGGACTCTTACAACATTTTTAGTTCAAATCGGGCTGTTTTCAATTATAGGTTTGTTAGTGTATTTCCGCAGCAAGCGCAGAGAACCAAAGCGGGAACACAAGCCCAAGCAAAATGTTCAGGAACTGCAGCGGCTTGCGCATCTACGTGCAAGGAAGTTGAGTGTTCCGCTTTGTGAAATGACGCGGCCCGTTTGTTTTAAGGAGATTATCGGGCAGGAAGAAGGAATAAAGGCACTTAAAGCTGCACTGTGCGGGCCAAACCCACAGCATGTGCTTTTATTCGGACCACCTGGCATAGGTAAAACATGTGCAGCGAGGCTTGTGCTTGAAGAAGCAAAAAAACATAAAGATTCGCCTTTTACAGCAGAATCGCAGTTTGTTGAGCTGGATGCGACATGTATGCGTTTTGATGAGCGAGCAATTGCTGACCCCCTTTTAGGCTCGGTGCATGACCCAATATATCAGGGGGCTGGAGCCCTCGGTACCCAAGGGGTGCCTCAGCCAAAGCCAGGCGCAGTAACACGCGCTCATTGTGGAATATTGTTTTTAGATGAAATAGGGGAGCTGCACCCGATGCAGATGAATAAGCTTCTTAAAGTGTTGGAAGACAGGTTTGTGCGATTTGAATCAGCGTATTATTCGCCTGATAACACAAATATCCCGCAGCACATACACGATATCTTTCAGCATGGGCTACCTGCGGATTTTCGATTGGTAGGAGCTACAACGCGGCAGCCGTCGGATTTGCCCCCGGCGCTCCGCTCACGCTGCATTGAGCTCTATTTTAAACCTCTTGGCCAAAAAGAGCTCATACAGATTGCGGCAGGCGCTGTTGAACGAGCAGGATACACAATAGACGAGGAAGCACTATATCGGTGTGCCCTGCATTCACACAGTGGGCGTGATGCTGTCAATATTGTGCAGCTTGCCTGTGGAATAGCGCACGGTGAAGAACGCAATAGGGTAGAGCGTGCAGAAGTGGATTGGGTAGTGAAGACATGCAACTATGCACCACATATTGAAATGCAAATGCCGAAGCAGCCACGTGTTGGGGTTGCAAGCGCGCTTGCAGTAGCTAACGCAGGCCTTGGGCTTGTGCTGGAGATTGAGTGTATGGCAGTACCATCTAAAGCAGGCTTTCAGCTTGAGTTAAACGGAATAGTTGAGGAAGAGGAGCTGAACTTTAATGAAAGGAAACTCCGTCGAAAAAGCACAGCTCGTGGTTCTGCAGAAAATGTAATTGCTGCTCTTAAAAACCGTTTTGGCTGGAGCTGTGAAAATATGAATATCCGTTTCAATATTCCTGGAGGGGTACCTGTTGATGGGCCAAGTGCAGGCCTAGCGATGACAGTTGCGCTTATTAGCGCCATACTAAACAGGCCTGCAGACAATAAACTTGCATCAACAGGCGAAATCGCAATTAGCGGCGAAGTAAGACCAGTTGGAGGGGTGGCAGAAAAGGTTAATGCTGCGCTTGCTGCAGGGGCAACGAAAGTGTTGATACCAACTGCTAATTGGGATCCTGTGTATGCCGAGCGTAATGTTGAGATTGTTCCTGTTTCATGCATCAGCGATGCGGTAAAGCAAGCTTTCCCAGGGCTTCAACTGCAAGAACAAGCCTTCTCGTTGCTTGCGGATTCTTGTGAAAATAAAACGATTACAGCTATTAGTACACAAGAGAATACAGTGCTTGCACCGCATCTGTAGCAACAAGTCTTTTGAATATGTTCACATGCATAACACATGCGTAACTTGTTATTGCCTTGTATACTAAGTATAATGAGTATACGAGGTGAATAATTATGTTTCAGTCATTACCGGTGATTCCTCTTCGCGGAATGGTTGTCCTTCCGGGAGAAATCGTGCATTGTGATGCCGGTAGAAAAAAGACGCTTGCTGCAATACAAGCAGCAGCTTCAGGGGATGGAGTTGCATTTTTTTGTTCCCAAAAAGATGCAAATGTGCAGGAGCCAGGTGCCGGTGACATTGAATATACCGGAACTATATGTGAGATAAAGCAGGTTTTTCGTATACAGGGTGACGGAATTCATATGCTGGTTACAGGAATATCGCGTGCTCGTGTTGAAAGCATTTTATCAGAAACACCATATTTTGAGGCTTCAGTTTACGAACTTGAACCCACCTTTGGTGATGGGGCAATAATAGAAGCGCTTAAGAGGCGCATTCAAGAGGGTTTTGGCGAATATGCAAAACTTAATGGCAACTTAACAAGCGGCCAGCGTACTGCAACGCTTTCAATAGAGGATGCAGGGAAATTTGCGGATGCAGTTGCAGCGCTTGTTGTTTCTGACATACCAAATCGCCAGCGCTTACTTGAAGAAACAGATATACAGCAGCGGTTAACTCTGCTTCTTACTATGCTCAATAAAGAACTTGAGATTTCCAGGCTTGATTATGATATTACAAAAAAGCTTCATTCTGAACTCGAGAAGAACCAAAAAGAACATTTTCTGCGCGAAAAAATAAAGGTAATTCGCAAAGAACTTGGAGAAGATGAACAAAGTGATGCAGACGAATACTATACCCGAATGAATGAAAAGCAGCTTCCTGAAGCAGTTGCCGAGCGGCTGAAGAAGGAGATTGGGAGGCTTGCTGTGCTGCCAATGGGTTCGCACGAGACCCCTATTGCCCGTAATTATATTGAATGCTTGCTTGAACTCCCATGGGCTGAGCAAACTGAAGATAATATTGACTTAGACTATGCACGCATGATACTTGATAGTAACCACTTCGGCATGGAAAAGGTTAAGGAAAGAATACTGGAATACCTTGCTGTCCAAAAACTGACAGGTAAACCCAATGGGCAGATTCTTTGCTTTGTCGGGCCTCCGGGTGTTGGTAAAACATCAGTCGTCGAATCTATTGCAAAAGCAATGGGCAGGAACTTTGTTAGAATGAGTCTTGGCGGTATCCGTGATGAAGCCGAAATACGCGGTCACCGCAGAACATATATAGGAGCAATGCCAGGGCGGGTTATTTCTGCAATGAGGCAGGCTGGCTCAAACAACCCTGTGCTGCTCTTTGACGAAATCGATAAGCTCGCCTCAGATTACAGAGGTGACCCTGCTGCTGCAATGCTTGAGGTGCTCGATGGCGCACAAAATTTCGCGTTTAAAGACCATTATCTTGAGCTTCCTTATGATCTTTCTAAAGCTATGCTCTTAACAACAGCAAATGATGAGCAGACTATCCCTAAGCCAGTTTTGGATCGTATGGAAGTAATACATGTGCAAAGCTATCTTGAAAGCGAAAAGCTTCAGATAGCCAAGCGTCATCTTCTGGCCAAGCAGCTTACCGCTCATGGCTTGAAAAAGAGCAACCTACGCATTCCTGATGAAGAAATACTCGCTATCATAAATGGCTATACGCGAGAAGCGGGCGTTAGGGAGCTTGAGCGTATGCTGGCAGCTGTATGCCGTAAAGCAGCATGCCAAATAGCGAAGGGGCGTAAAACAATTACAATTAGCGCAAAAAAGCGTTTGGAATACCTCGGCAAGCCGCGCTACCATGAGGATATGATGCGCGAGAGCAGCGAAATCGGTGTAGTTACAGGCCTGGCATGGACTCCTGCAGGAGGCGAAACACTTAGCATTGAAGCTGCTGTAACTAAAGGCTCCGGGCTCGTGCAGCTTACCGGCCATCTTGGTGACATAATGCAGGAATCTGGAAAGGCGGCAATGACTTATGTGCGTGCGCATGCTGAAGAGTGGGGGCTTGACCCAACAGCACTAACCAAGCTTGACATACACTTACATGTGCCTTCGGGTGCTGTGCCAAAGGATGGGCCAAGCGCAGGGGTTGCAATGGCTACTGCAATTTTAAGCGCGCTTACGCATACGCCTGCACGTGCCGATATTGCAATGACAGGAGAAATAACACTGCGTGGTCGTGTGCTGCCAATTGGAGGTGTCCGTGAAAAATCACTGGCTGCACTTCGGGCAGGGTTGACATGTGTGCTTCTTCCGGAAGGCAACCGAAAAGATATTGAGGAAATCCCGGAAAGTGCACGCAGCGTCCTCGACTTCCGCTTTATGGAAACATTGGATCAGGTCTTTGATGAAACCCTTTGTGCACTTCCGCTTAAGCGGACTATTCCGCCCTACTATGCTGCAGACAAATGGCAGCAGGTTATTCATGGTGAAGGTATGCAGGCATGAATGCTCAGGAAGCCTCTTTCCAGATAAAGCAAGCTGAGTTTCTTACTAGCGTTGGGGTAGCCTCAGAAGGCTATCCTGCGCTGCTTGATGCAGAAATTGCAATTGTCGGCAAATCAAATGTTGGCAAATCAACGCTTATAAATACCCTGTGCAACAATAAAAAACTTGCAAGAACCTCTCAATCGCCAGGTAAAACAAGGCTCATAAACTTCTTTATTATAAACCGGTCTTTTTATCTTGTGGATTTGCCGGGATATGGTTATGCAAAGGCTTCTAAAGAGACTCAAGAGTCATGGGGTCGGTTAGTCGAAACTTACCTTAACTCCGGCCGTGTTACCCACATGCTTATGCTTCTTGATATCCGCCACGAACCTACTGCTCAAGATAGGCAGTTGTTTCAATGGCTGCTTCATGCCTGTATTCCATTTACAGTAATTGCTACTAAGGCAGACAAACTGGCGCGTTCAAAGCAGCAGAAGGCTGCTAATACAGCAGCAAAACTGCTGGGCGCACCTCCTGCCGCACTTCTCTATTCAAGCCGCGACAAAGCCGGCAATAAAGAATTACTTGAGCACATAGGAAGAGTGCTTGCTGATGTGCAGTTGGCTAAAGTAAAAAACTAATTTGATGCCTTGACAGTACCCTTAACCTTACGCATAATAGGGTTGATGAAGCCAAGAGAGCAATTGAGGAATTAAGATACAACTACTTTCTTACTTAATACATGTAGGGCTTCTTCGTTTGCTTTGAAAGGGGAAAGACCATGGGTCTGCGCAAATGCCCTAGATGCGAATTAAACTATATTCGCGAAGATGAAAAATTCTGCAATGTTTGCAGGCGCGAAATTATTGGCGAAACTGATGAAACAGAAGAAATACAGAATCTGTGCCAGGAATGTGGGGAGAACCCTGCTGCCTTAGGCCAGGAGCTATGCACGTATTGCCTTAATGAACGGCGTCGGCGGCAAAAGCTCCAGAATCTGATGGCTCACCCACCTAAAATTGAAGTTGATATGACTCAGCTTGATGAGATAGATGTACCGATATCTAACGATATCCCTTCTGATGATTTGCAGGATATCCATAAAGAGTTTGGAGATGACTCGCAAGACGATGAAGAAGATGATGAAACCGATAGCGAATCAGATGAAGCTGAAATTGAATTTGATGAAGAATAAATAGTTGGGATTTAAGGCGCTCCATAATGCCGTTTTCCCATATAAGGAGAAGTAGGCATGAAGGTGTTTGCGATAAGCGATTTACATTTATCAGGTGCTGCAGATAAACCTATGGACATTTTTGGTGCTGCATGGGCAAACCATACTGAGCGCATCGCGCAAGCTTGGAAAGCTTCAGTTTCACAAGATGATCTTGTTCTTTTACCCGGAGACTTCAGTTGGGCAATGCGCTTAAACGATGCTTTAGTCGATTTAATGTTTTTAGATGCACTGCCTGGAACAAAGGTGCTTATACGTGGAAACCATGATTATTGGTGGGATTCGCTGACAAAAGTGCGTTCAATTCTGCCGCCTTCTATCTTTGTTATTCAGAACGACTGCTTCTCTTATAATTCTCTACATATTGCGGGAACTCGCGGCTGGGTATGTCCAGGTAGCTCTAATTTTTCACCTGAGGATAAAAAGGTATATGAGCGAGAATTAATCAGGCTTAACCTTTCACTCTCTCGCCTTCCGGATTCCGGAAGGCGGCTGGCAATGCTTCACTATCCCCCACTTAATGAGAACAGATCTCCCTCAGGTTTTACTGAGCTGTTTGAAAAAGCAGGAATAGAACTCGTTGTTTATGGCCATCTTCATTCGAAGAGCTGCAAAGGCAGATTTGAGGGCATACGCAATGGTGTTGAATATCAATTGGTTTCGGCTGACCATTTAGAGTTTGCACCAAAGCTCATCTTGGAAATGTAGAAAAAGAAAGCCCGCCTCCTGCATTTAACGCAGGGGGCTCTTTTTTTTCGCTTTGAGTTATTATTACACCAATTTATCGTATAAATTGGGGGAGATGTAAATAAATGTGGTGACAAGTGTATAGAAGTGGTGTATAATACCGATAATAATAATGGAGTGTTAATTTTCTGCAAAGGGGGCGGCTAAATGCTAATTACCAGTTTTTCGCATGGAATTGACGCAAAAGGCCGCATTTTTATTCCTGCAAAATGGCGTGAGGAATTAGGCGATACAGTAATCATCACGCATGGCATATTAGGCCATAGCAATGAATGCTGTTTGTTCGGCATGTCTCATGCAAGCTGGCAAGCCTTTGCAGGTCGTTTTTCAAATCTTCCCATCACAGATACTATGGCTCAATCTTTTAGGCGCATGCTTTTCTCAAATGCAGCTGAATGTGAAATGGATAAGCAAGGGCGCATCCTGGTTCCAAATGCCTTACGCGAATATGCAGAACTGCAAAAAGATGCTGTGCTCGTAGGCGTAGACACTCATTTTGAAATTTGGGCACCCGATATTTGGGAACTGCATAAGCAAAGCATGGAAGCAGAATATAACAAGGCCGTTGAACGCCTTGCGCAATTAGGAATATGAACTCAACATACCATATCCCAATAATGCTTAATGAGGTTCTTAGTTTTTTAGAACCTGAGCGCGGCGGAGTTTTTGTTGATGGAACACTTGGGGGCGGTGGCCATGCACTGGCAGTGCTTGAACGTTTACCCTCAGGTAGCAAGTTAGTCGGCATAGATCGTGATGCAGAAGCTATTTCAGAAACAGAGCAGAAACTGAGCTGTTATGCCAATACATTTATAACTATACATGGCAATTTTTTTAATATGAGGCGTCTGCTGGAGGATATAGGGATATTTTCGGCTGATGGAATACTATTAGACTTAGGTGTATCTTCTCACCAGCTTGATTTGCCGGAACGGGGTTTTTCTTACCACAATGAAGCGCCGCTTGATATGCGAATGGATACTTCCTCAAAGCTGACAGCGCATGAAGTAGTTAACACCTATCCCGTGGAGGAGCTTGCGCGGATAATACGCGAATATGGCGAGGAGCGTTTTGCTTTTCGTATTGCAGGTGCAATTGTGCGGGCACGCGGAGCCTCAAATATTAGCACAACCACAGAACTAGCAGATATTATTAAGTCGGCTGTACCAGTAGCAAAGAGGTGGGATGGGCAGCATCCAGCACGGCGTGCCTTTCAAGCAATAAGAATTGAGGTTAATTGTGAGCTTAAAGGTCTCGAACTGGCGCTGAGCGAAGCAGTGCAGCTTTTAAACGCAGGAGGAAGGCTATGCGTGTTAACTTTCCATTCTTTAGAGGATCGCATAGCGAAGCTGCTCTTTCAAGCGCTTGAAAGGCCCTGTATCTGCTCACCAAAAGCTCCAATATGCACCTGTGGGAAAAAGCCGCTGGTGCGCATCCTCACTAAAAGGCCTCTAACTGCTAAAGAAACAGAAGTTGAAGCCAACCCTAGGTCGAGAAGCGCAAAATTGCGTGCAATAGAAAAATTACAGCAGGTGCATTCTTAGGCTGGGAAAGGAATACCATGGAAGTAGCGGGCAGAACGCGTGTAAGAAATACCTATACCTCTGCAACAAGGGTTTATTCACCCTCACGCAGTTCAATTGCTTACGCGTATGAGCCGGTAATCCCGCTACCCCAGAAGCAGGAAAGCCAAGAGCGACCTAAGCCGCGGCGGCAGCCAAGTGAAAAACTGCTTACGCCTGGGTGCAGATGGGCATTACTGCTGACCATGGCTGTTTTGGCTACGTCTTCGTTAATTATTGTATTCCGCTTCGCAAATATTGCAGGCAGCTATGCCCAAATAAACAAGATGAAGTCAGCAATTAGTGCGGCTGAATTGCGTATACGCGAACTCAATGTATCACTCGAATGTGCAGTAAGCATTAATGATGCCAAAGAAGCCGCAAGACGTTTTGGCATGGCATACCCCGATGCTTCACAATATGTCCGTGTGGGCGAACCATTTCATGCTGATTCAATGGCAGAGAATGGAGGTACTGTAGAAGAAGAGGGCGCATAAGCCAAAACAGCTCACAAAGTCGCGTATTTATTAAACGGAGGCATGCATGGCAGCTCCAGATATCGCAAACAAGCGCAGGTTGTTTACATTGCTCATAATAATGGGGATATTGTTTGCTTTGCTGCTTTCTAGGCTATTTTACGTGCAACTAATATGGGGGCCTGAGCTGCAGGAAAAGGCGCTCCTTCAATGGACAATGGATACAAGGCTCTCAGCTGAGCGCGGGCGCATACTTGACCGGGACGGACTTACGCTTGCCCAAAGCGGTACAGCATATGTTGTTGAAATTAACCCGAAGCAAATTGGCCCTAATGAGCTTATACGGGTTGCTTCAGAACTATCGGATATTTTAGAAATGGAATATGAATATGTTTTAAGCCGTATAAGTGACCGCAGCAAGCAGCAAATTATACTTAAGCGCCAGGTAGAGCGTGATTTAATTGATAAGCTTATAGGCTGCAAACTTGGTGTTGGCGTTACCTTTGGAATAGACACCAAGCGCTATTATCCAATGGGAAATTTGCTTTCGCAGACATTGGGCTTTACAACTGTTGACGGCGTAGGGCAGGAGGGGGTAGAGCGAACCTGTAATAAATACCTTGCTGGTGAACCGGGAAGGCTGATTACCGAAACAGACAGGGACAATAAGCCCCTTGCCTATGGAACCCAAGAGTATATTGAACCTGTGGACGGCTGTACGTTAGTTCTTACGGTAGATGCAATAGCCCAGTCTTTTCTCGAAAAGGCATTACAAGAAGCGCTCGCTGTTAATAGGGCAAAGTCTGCGCAGGGGCTGATAATGGATGTAAAAACCGGGGAGATTCTCGCTATATCCACAAAGCCCGACTATGACCCTAATAGCCCTCCACGAAATGATTTAGCGTTACTTCAATCGCTTGTGAAAAACCGAGTTGTATGTGATGCGTTTGAACCAGGGTCTACATTTAAGATTTTTACACTTTCAGCAGCGCTTGATAGCGGAACGGTTGACTCAAATAATACATTTAATTGCCCCGGGTTTAAAATGGTAGGAAGCGAGCGCATTAAATGCTGGAAGGTAAGTCATGGCCATCAAACTTTAGAGGAGGCAGTCCGGAATTCCTGTAACCCTGCTTTTATGACAATGGCACTAGGCATGGGGAAAAATGTGTTTTACGATTATATCTATAGGTTTGGCTTTGGTTCTTCAACAGAAAGCGGGCTAATTGGTGAAAGTGCAGGTATAGTAATTCACGAAAAATATATTCGTGATAATAATATCGCAAGGATTGGGTTTGGCCAATCTATTGCAATTACTCCGATACAGCTTGCTGTTGGGGCATGCGCGGCAATTAACGGCGGCGAACTGCTTCAACCCTACATCATTAAACAGGTAATTGGTGCAAATGGTGAGATAATAAAAGAAAACCACCCCAGAGTTGTACGTCGTGCTATTTCAGAAGAAACCAGCGCACAGGTAAGGTTGCTCCTTGAAAGCGTGGTTGAAAAGGGAAGTGGACGAAATGCGCAGATACCCGGTTATCGAGTAGGAGGCAAAACCGGAACAGCGCAAAAATATGTTGACGGCGAGCCATCCTCAGGTACGCTAATAGCTTCCTTCATAGGGTTTGCGCCTGCAGAGGACCCTAAATATCTGTGTTTTATTTTAGTTGATGAACCACAGGTAGGCGTGATATTTGGCAGCACAGTTGCAGCTCCGTTTGTAAAAGATGTATTGTACGAGACACTTATGCACTATGGCGTTAGGCCCGTTGTTGAAGCAAAGACTGTAGTCGTACCAGATGTTCTTGGAAAGACCGCAAGAGCTGCAGGAAAGGTACTAGCTGATGCAGGCCTTGCTGGGGATTATTCCGAGGGTGAGGGCGAGGCAACTGTTGTTGCCCAAGTGCCCATAGCCGGAGTAAGTGTTTCAGAAGGAAGTGGTGTATTGCTCTACACAGAAAAGACATCAGCAGACGATGTTGAGGTAGAAGCAGGTGCGCTAATCATACCCGACCTTATTGGCAAGACTCGCCTTGAAGCATATGATGCGCTAACTGCTGTTGGGCTTACGCTAAGAATTGACCCTCCTGAGCAAAGCGGTGTAGCAGTGAGGCAGAAGCCATCTGCAGGTGAAAAGCTATCATTTGGGCAGAGCGTTACTGTTGAGTTTTCCAAAGTTAGGGAGTAGGCAGACAAAACCCCTGGAGAATATGCAGAATGCAAACCCAATAACCCTATGGTATACTGTTAAAGGTTTCCTGTATATAACAATGGTTTGTGCAAGAAATGAAACAACTGTCGGGAATTGGGCAGGTATAAAGGAGAAACGCAATGCTGCTTTCAAAACTGTGTGAAGGTTTTGAGCATATCCGCCTTGGTGCGGATTTGAACATTGACAAGTTAGTTTACGATTCGCGTAAGGGCGTAAAGGGCAGCTTGTTTTGCTGTATAGTTGGTACCTTTTCGGATGGGCATGAGTATGCACTTAATGCTGTTAATGAAGGAGCAGTTGCGCTACTTGTCGAGCGCGAACTCCCAATTAAAGTGCCGCAGGTAATTGTTAAGAACACCCGTATTGCAATGGCAGAGATGGCTGCAATATTCTTTGACAACCCTCAGCGCGGGATGCGGTTTGTTGGCATTACAGGTACGAATGGTAAAACTACCACCACCTACATGATAAAGGCGATAGCTGAACAGGCAGGCATAAAAACCGGGCTCATTGGCACTATTCGCAACATGATTGGAAGCGAAGTTATTAAAACTGAGCATACCACGCCTGAATCTGTCGATATGTACGAATTATTGCGGAGAATGAAGGATGCAGATGTTGAGCTTGTTGTTATGGAAGTGTCTTCGCATTCACTTGATCAACACCGTGTTCATGGAATAGTGTTTGATATTGCGGAGTTTACCAATCTTACGCAAGATCACCTGGATTACCATAAGACCTTTGAAAACTACATAGCAGCAAAGAAAAAACTCTTCAACCAGAGCAAGCACGGCGTAATAAATATCGATGACCAACATGCGCAGGCAATTATGCGTGGCAATGAAATACCTTATACTACATTTGGTGTTCGTGAACCTGCTGATATTAGAGCTTCGGAAATTGATATCACTACCAGAGGCGTGCAATTTGACTTAAAATTCCCCGGCGGAAGGACGCGTATAAACATACCTATCCCCGGTTTATTCAGCGTATTCAATGCAATTGGGGCTGCTGCAGTATCACTTTTGCTCGGTATTCCCATGGAGCATATAAAATCTGGCCTTGAAGCTATGAAGAGTGTCTCAGGAAGGCTTGAATCTCTGCCTACAGGCAAGCTCGGGTTTTCTGTTTTTATAGATTATGCGCACACTCCAGATGCAATAGAGAATGTGCTTAAAACCATCCGAAGTTTCTCTAATGGAAGAATTATCACTGTGTTCGGCTGCGGGGGGGACCGCGACAGGGCTAAGCGCCCAATAATGGGGGAGACTGCAGGGCGGTATTCAGACCATCTGGTTATTACAAGTGATAACCCCCGTACGGAGAATCCGTTTGATATTCTTTCTGCTATAGAAGACGGCGTAAAAAAATCAGGCTGTGCCTATAAAACTATCGAGAAAAGGCGTGAGGCAATTGCGCACGCATTAAAAAGTGCTAAGCCGAACGACGTTGTTTTAATAGCTGGTAAGGGGCACGAAAACTACCAGGAGATCAATGGGGTAAAATATCCTTTTGATGATAAGGAGGCAGTCATGGAAATGCTTGAGCAGCTGCAGAAATAATCCTATTTATTCGAAAAACAAAAGCTAAATGACCGGAGGATTACATGCAGCAACTCATTATGGCAGTCTTATTGGGCCTTGTAGTAACGTTGGCATTGGGCCCGCTGATTATTCCAATGCTAAGGCGGCTCAATGTAGGACAACCCATGCGTAGCGATGGCCCGCAATCGCATTTATCTAAAGAAGGAACCCCAACTATGGGGGGTATAATAATTCTGTTTGGAATTATGGCAGGCACCTTTGCATTCTCAATGGCAGGAATAGAATTTGTTCTGCCAGCGCTGCTAACCACTTTTGCATTTGGGCTTGTTGGGTTTCTTGATGATTTTATCAAGGTCAGGCTTAAGCGTTCACTCGGGCTTAAGGCATACCAAAAGATTGTAGGGCAGCTTGGGATTGCATTTATCGTTGCACTGTATGCATATAATGACCCCTATGTCGGCTCAAGTATTTATTTGCCTTTCTTCGGCGAGGAATGGGATTTGGGGATAGCCTATATACCTTTTATAATGTTTGTCATTATTGCAACAGTCAATTCAGTAAACCTAACGGATGGTTTAGACGGCCTTGCCTCAGGTATAACCATGATATACTCGCTAGCCATGGCACTCATTTTTGCACTTATTGCAGTGTTTGCTAAAGAGAATGGTCAAATATACTATAGCGCAAACCTTAGCGGAATGTCTGTTTTCGCAGCTGCAACTGTAGGCGCCAGCCTTGGGTTTTTAAGATATAATGCGCATCCTGCACGTGTGTTTATGGGGGATACAGGTTCATTAGCGCTTGGTGGTGCTGTTGCTATGATGGCGATCTTCAGCAGAGCTGTGCTCCTTCTGCCGATAATGGGCATATGCTTTGTTGCTTCGGCTGTAAGCGTTATTCTTCAGGTTGGTTCATATAAGCTTAGAAAGAAGCGTATTTTTAAAATGGCGCCCCTTCATCATCATTTTGAGTTAATGGGCGTACCTGAAACAAAAGTTGTTGCCGTATATATGATTGTTACGGCTGCAGCATGTCTAGTGGGTTTATTAGCGTATGTTTGACTGACAGCCTTCCGGTCGGAGATCCTGTTAGCCACGGTTCTTGTTGGCGCTTGACGTGGCAGAGAGGCAGACGGATGTTTGAGGGAGAGAGGCGGCTCAATTGCCTCAAGCATCTGCCGACCGGATGGCTTTTTTATAAGGCTAATCTTTCAATATCTGCAATGCTGCAATGCATTGATGACTCCGCCAAATAGGGGGGCAACATGAAGACTGCTCTGGTTGTAGGTATGGCGCGCTCTGGAATTGCTAGTGCAAAGTTGCTTCATGCTCAGGGCTATAATGTTATTGCAAATGACAAGCGTGAGCATGTAGAAGGCATGAGTGAGGCGCTTGCCTCAATTACATATCTTGACGCATTAGGAAGAGACCCAAGTGCCTATTTTGAAAATGTAGAGTTAATCGTCTTAAGTCCGGGTGTTTCAATAGAACTGCCATTTGTTGCAAAAGCACGAAAGCTTGGTATGGAAGTAATAGGAGAAATTGAGCTTGGATACAGATACTCCAAAGGTGATTTCTTATGTATTACGGGAACTAATGGCAAGACTACATGTACAGCGCTTACAGGTGAAATTTGCAAACGTTCAGGGCGCAGAACTTGGGTTCTAGGCAACATTGGCACCCCCATTAGCCAATGTGCCCTTGAGACTAATGAATGCGATATTATAGTAGCAGAAACTGCGGCATTGCAACTTGAGGGTAATGTGCATTTTCACGCAAAGGCAGCTGCAGTAAGCAATATAACCGAAGATCATTTAGATCGCTTTTTCACAATGGAAAATTACATAGCTGCAAAATGCAAAATATTTGAAAACCAAACATCTCAGGATGTTGCAGTTTTAAACTATGACGACCCTATTGTGCGGGATATGGCTTACCGTACAAAAGCGCGCGTTCTTTATTTTTCACGCAAGCAAGAGGTGCCTGAAGGTGTGTTTTACAGGGAGCCGAACTTAATATATAGGCTTGATGGCTGTGAAAAGAAGCTGTGTACAGCCAATGAAATAAGAATACCGGGTCTTCACAACCTTGAAAACGCCATGCTTTGTTCTGCAATAGGCCTTTCGCAGGGTGTGCCCCAGCCGGCTGTGCGTTCAGCGCTTATGGAGTTTCCCGGGGTGGAACATAGAATTGAGTTTGTGTGTGAAAAGAACGGAATCCGTTACATTAACGACAGCAAAGGGACAAATCCGGATTCTACAATAAAAGCAATAGATGCTATGCAAAGACCAACTGTGCTTATACTGGGTGGCTACGATAAACATAATGAGTTTGATTTGCTTTTTTCGAAAATCAAGGGCAGCGTTGTTCATTCTGTAGTTCTTTTGGGGCAGACGGCACCAAAACTCTTCTTGGCAGCAAAAAGAGCAGGGTTTACCTCTGTTAAGGTTTGCGAAAGCAAAGGTTTTGAAGATGCCATAGGGATGGCCCGTGATATTGCGCATTTTGGTGATACCGTGCTTTTGTCACCTGCATGTGCAAGTTGGGATATGTTTAAGAACTTTGAAGAGCGTGGTGAGGTCTTTAAGAGAATCGTATGTGCATATGAGGAATGAAACGCAAAACCTTTAGCATAGGATGAAAGGGCAGACTTGCCGTAGGTTTGGTCGGAGGCATGGATGGGGCAGAGCAAAGCCAATAAGAAACTTCCAAACATGGATTTTGCAATATTCATTACCATACTCGCGCTGTGCGCAATAGGGTTGGTGATGGTATTTTCTGCAAGCTATTATTATGCGCAGGAAAAATGGGGTGATGCTCTTCTATATGTGCGAAAACAGGCAATATATCTGGCTATTTCAATGCCTGTAATGCTTTTACTTACCCGTATTGATTACAGGTTGCTAGAAAAGTTCAAAATACCAGGGCTGTTATTGTCTGTGGCATTACTAATCGCAGTCCTCTTTTTTGGCAAGGAAGCAAACGGTGCAAAGCGCTGGCTTGTAATTGCCGGCCAAAGCATACAACCCTCGGAGATAGCAAAATTCGGGATGATTCTCTATATGTGTTCTTTTATGTCATCAAGGCAGCATTTAATGAAGGATTTTGTTAAAGGGCTTGTCCCTATGTTGATGGTAATGGGGCTTATCTGCTCGCTTGTCATGGCACAGCCAAATATGTCTATGGCAGTAATAATCGGCATGATGGGAGTTGTTATGCTCTATATTGGCGGAGCGGATGTCAAGCATATAGCGGTTCTTATGGTTTGTGGAATATTACTGTTTGTTTTATTTGCTTGGCTCGAACCATATCGTTTTGCGCGTCTGGCGAGTTTTAGAGACCCTTGGGCGGATCCCGACAAGAGTGGATATCAACTTATCCAATCTCTTTATGCGCTTGGTGCAGGCGGGTTATTTGGGCAAGGGCTGAATAACTCTCGGCAGAAGCTTTTGTATCTTGTATATGGCGAGAGTGACTTTGTTTTTTCGATTGTTGGTGAAGAACTTGGGTTTATTGGTGCTGCGTGCGTATTGTTGCTCTACTTCTTTATAATTTATCGCGGTATACGCGTTGCGCTTAAGTGCAAGGATCGCTTTGGAAGTATGCTTGCTTCGGGAATAACGACAGTATTCGCCTTGCAAGTAGCTGTAAATATTGGTGTCGTAACAGGAACAATGCCTACGACAGGCCAGGCGCTGCCTTTTATCAGCGCCGGAGGCAGTTCACTATTTATATTCTTAAGCGCAATGGGTGTACTCTTGAATATCTCTAGACATACTGCTAAGATATAGCGTTTCCCAAGGTTTAGTATTTTAGGGAACACGTTTTCCGAACCGGATGCATAAGATGAAATTGTTCGTTAGCCATCCGGAGGTGAAAACTAATGTCCCGAATAATTGTGACAGGCGGTTTACCGCTTTGCGGAGAACTTAAGGCCCCAGGCGCGAAGAATGCAGCTTTGCCTATTCTTGCTGCATGTCTTCTGGCTCATTACCCAGTCCGCCTGCTAGGCTGCCCGAAACTAACTGATGTTGAAAACATGGTGGAATTGTTGCGCACGCTCGGCTGCAGCATCAACTGGGATGGCGATGTGCTATGCATTGACTCGCGCAGTGCGCAATGCCATGAAATGCCTGATCATTTATCCAAGGCACTTCGCTCTTCAATATTTCTTCTTGGCCCAATGATTGGGAAATTCAAAAGGGCGACTGCAAACTTCCCAGGAGGCTGTGACATAGGTGTTCGCCCCATAGATTTACACATTGCAGCTTTGAGCACCCTGGGCGTTTCAATTGAAGAATCGCATGGAACGATTATATGCGAGGGCTGCAACTTAAAAGGAGCAGCAATACATTTGGATTATCCGAGTGTAGGGGCTACAGAGAATGCGATTATGGCAGCAGTGGCAGCTCAGGGCGAAACGGTGATACAAAATGCTGCCAGAGAACCTGAGATACTTGAACTTCAGACTTTCTTGTGCAAATTAGGCTATACAGTCAATGGCGCAGGAAGCTCAACTATATACATCAAAGGAGGCTGTGTTCCAAGAGCTGCAGAACATCGTATTATGGCAGATCGTATTGTTGTTGGCACATATTTATGTGCAGCCGCAATAACTGCCGGAGATGTTACAATGCGTGACATCATGCCGGAACAACTTGGCAGCATTGTTGGGAAGCTAAAAGAGTGTGGTTGTGAAGTTACATCAGGGGCTGACTATTTACGTGTTAAGGGGCCGATTAGACCGAAAGAGCTAAAGAGAGTGGAGACCATGCCCTACCCGGGTTTTCCTACTGATATGCAATCGCAGATATTTGCTCTATGCACAATAGCAAATGGCACTAGTATGATTGTGGAGAATGTATTCGAAAACAGGTTCAGGCATGCATCTGAACTAGCTCGAATGGGAGCGGAAAGCAGCGTTAATGGTAGAATAGCTGTGATACGAGGTGTAAAAGCTCTTACTGGAACTCGTGTTGACGCAAGGGATTTAAGAGGCGGAGCAGCGCTTGTGCTTGCAGGTTTGCGTGCTGAGGGAGAAACTGAAGTGTGTGGAACTGAACATATTGACAGAGGGTATGAAGCAATTGAAAAAGAGCTTTTTAGCCTTGGTGCAAAAATCCGCCGCGAACCATAAAATTGCATGAAGAAAGTCAGTACAATGGCTAACGACAATAAGAGACAAGCAGTCAACAGTAAAAATCAGGTTAGGTTATATGCGCCTACTCATATTTCGGATTCGCCAAGCTATAGAAGAGAAAGCCAGGGGAGAGGGCGCTTTAATGAAATTAATATAGACAAGCCTTCTACGCAAAAAAAGACATCAAACAAAAAAACAACTTTAGATATTGCAAATCGGCGGCAAAAACAGAGTAAAACTGACTTTCATAAGCGAGCTGCTGATAATAAAAGCGTTCAAACCAACACCCCCCGAACAGAAAGCTTTAACATACACAGGCTATCAAAGAGTCCAATTGAAGATAAAAACGGGAGCATCGCCAAAAACCTAAAAACCAAAACCAAGCAAAGAAAAACTCTTGCGCCTAAACAGCTGCTTTTATACATAGCTGCAGCTGTTGGCATACTTGGGGCTCTGCTTGCGGGATACTTTGTGTTCCTTGTTGAAAATATAGTTGTTGAAGGTGTTTCAAGGTATTCAGTTCAAGATATTATCTCTATTGGGGGGCTAAAGAGGGGCATGCATATGCTATTGTGTGATACTAAAGCCGCTTTTAGCAGGCTTGAAACCGAGCCTTATCTTAAAGTACTTTCAATTGAGCGGGAGTTTCCTAGAACAATTAGAATAAATATCGAAGAACGAAAAGAAATCGCAGCAATTGCAGCACAGGGTTATGATGTTTTTATTGATTGTGAGGGTTATGTGCTTGCTATTGGAGAAAGCAAGGGCTCAAATAACTTAATGCGCGTAAATGGCATGTCCCAGGTTAGCTTCCATGTTAACGAACCTTTGGGCACCGGGAGCGACCTTCAGGTCAGGACATTATTAACCCTTATAGATCAACTCCAATTCTACAGCTTAGTAGGGGAAGTTTTAGAAGTGGACGTATCCAATCCTTTGCGAATATGTTTGCAAACAAAAGTTGGAATAAGTGTCGTTTTGGGTCAGCCTGAGAATATCTCAGAAAAGCTTGCGTGGATGCGTGATGTGCTGCCTTCACTTCAAAGTGCAGGATACTCATCTGGAGTACTGGATGTAAGCGCAAAAGGAGGGGCTATTTATTCCCCAACTCAGGCAACAAGCTTTCAAGATGAAGAAGAGGCAAGAGAAATGCCCCACGCCACAGAATAATTAACATGAAAATAAGCAGCGAAAGTCCGTCCCCATATTGGATGCAATCTTATACTATACAGCGCATTTAGTATTGCGGTTGCACAATAGATACCAAATATGGTATATTATCTTTAATCATGCTCACCTGAATACGCAAGGCATTCTGTCTTGTTAGCTGCATGGAGGAAGACCTTTTGAAGAATGCTGTGGTTCTTGATATTGGCAGCTCTAAGGTTGTTAGCATATGCGCTAGCCGCGTTGGGCTTGATGGGCTCGCGGTTCATGGGGCGGATATACGCAGCTATAATGGTTACCGATTTAGTGAGTTTTCTGATGTATCAAACATTAAGCAAACTGTACTCGATTCTCTTAAAGCAACAGAGCGCGAATGCGGATTTTATTTGCGTGATGTAGTAATCTCTATACCTGCACCTTTTACTAAGTTAGTTATGGGTACCGGCAAGCTAAGTATTGAATCTACTCCCAAACGCATAACCAGCGCTGATATAGACAAGCTAATTAGTGCATCCCTACCACAAACACCGCCGGAGGGTTGCCGCTTGATACATAGCACTCCTTTTGCCTTTGTAGTTGATGGCGCAAAAAAAGGAGAACTAACAACGGATACTTCTGCAGCAGTCATAGAAGCCGATGTTTCGCATGTTTATGCGCATGAGAGTTTCCTTAAACCGGTGCAGGAAGCAATAAAACAGGCGGATATGCGCCCGGGAGTATGCATAAGCACCCAGCTTGGGCAGGCACTGATGCTTATACCGGAAAAGGATCGCCAAAGACCTACTATATTGTTAGATGTGGGCTATACGCATACGGATATTAGCATAGTGTTGCATTCGGCAATAGTTGCTCAAGAAACCCTTGAAGTCGGGGGTATGCATTTAGCTGGAGATTTGGCGTATGGGCTCGATGTTCCAATAGCTGTTGCTGAACCCGTGAAGCGAAGGTACGAATTTTCGCTTGACTATCAGGATAGTATGGAGCTTGTCCGAACGCCCCAGGGCACATATAGTGTGGAACGCTCTATAATTCAATACATTATTGAAGAGCGTGCACATGAAATGTGTTCCATGATAGTTGATGAAATTTGCAAAATGGGTGTAGCCAATGCTTGCAAGCCTGTAATATACTTAACAGGCGGAGGTCTTGCTTTGATGCGTGGTAGCCTCGAGTATCTTGAGAACATGCTGGGGCTTTCGGTAAAGCGCGATATGCCTTGGATGCCGCGCATGAATTCTCCTAACTATGCAAGCACCTTTGGGACCCTTGAATTCGCACTAAATGCAGCCAGAAGCGGGGCTTCGATACATCAGGCAGAAACAGGTGTATTTGGGTGGCTGAAAGAACTATTCGTAGCCAGATAATTTTAGGCTGGTACTATTAAGGGGGAAGCGTTATGCTGGAAATGGATTTTGATAGTGGCCAATTTGCACAACTAAAAGTTGTCGGAGTTGGTGGGGCAGGCAATAATGCTGTTAACAGAATGATTCAATACGGCTTGCGCGGTGTTGAGTTTATAGCTGTTAATACTGATAAGCAGGCCTTGCACTTGTCTCGCGCAAACCAAAAAATCCAAATCGGTGAAAAGCTCACAAAAGGGCTTGGAGCTGGAGCTGACCCTGAAATAGGCAGAAAAGCAGCTGAGGAAAACCGCGACCAAATTTCAGCAGCTATTAAGGGCGCTGATCTGGTTTTTATAACTGCTGGAATGGGCGGAGGCACAGGAACAGGCGCTGCACCAATCGTTGCTGAATGTGCAAAAGAAATGGGAATTTTGACAGTTGGCGTTGTTACAAAGCCTTTCAAATTCGAGGGCAAGGTGCGGATGAGGAATGCCGAACTTGGAATTGACGCATTAAAGCCTGAGGTCGACACACTTATTACCATACCCAACGACAGGCTTCTCGATGTTGTAAAAACATCGAGCCTTATAGATGCGCTGCGCGTTGCAGATGATGTTCTGCGCCAAGGTATTCAGGGCATAAGTGACCTTATCGCTGTGCCAAGCATGATCAACTTAGATTTTGCAGATGTTAAGTCTGTTATGAAAGAAAAAGGGATGGCCCA
>CAYWTY010000001.1:0-21728 GCA_964461335.1 uncultured Oscillospiraceae bacterium | reverse complement strand
TATGGGTATAGGAACAGCTTCCGGAGACAAGCGGGCGCTTGAAGCTGCGAGGCAGGCAGTTGAAAGCCCTTTGCTTGAAACAACAATAAGCGGCGCTAAGGGTGTGCTTATGAACATAACTGGTGGCGCTGATTTAGGGTTGCTTGAAGTTAATGAAGCAGCAGAACTTATTCAAGCTACAGCAGACCCAGATGCAAACATAATTTGGGGCGCTGGCATTGATGATGAAATGGGCGATAGTTTAAGGATTACAGTAATAGCCACAGGCTTTGAAAATATAGATACAGCAAAGGAAACAGCACAATCAGCACGGCCAAGGTTGACTGTACGCGATGTGCGTGAACCTTTGAGCGGAGTTATGCAAAAGGAGCCGCAAATGCCGTGGCAACCTCAGCGGCAGCCAGTTGTGCCGCCACCGCGTCGCCCCGAAGAAGAACAAGACTCTGCGCAGCGAAGCTATGTCCCTAGGGATAAGCACGCAAACCTTGATGTTCCAAGTTTTTTACGTAACCGTGATTTAGAACCATAGGATAGACTGATATATAGCAGCCTTCAGGCTTTAAACAATTATGCAGGATCGGCAATAAAAATATGTACAGCCGTACCTGCATTTTGCTCGCTGTCCAAAGAAAAGGTCATTCTGTCACCATATAGATAAGAAAAGCGGCGGTAACTATTGTATAGACCGATATGCTTTGTTGGCCCTTGTGCGGTGTTTCCGGCCATGCAACACCTTAGACTTTCAAGTTTTTCGGCAGGTATCCCAACACCGTTATCCCGAATGCAAATGTTTATCCCATCCTCTTCCTGTCTGCAGATTATATCGACTGTCCCGCCATCCGTGCAGGCAAGCAACCCATGCTCAATCGCGTTTTCTACAAGGGGCTGTAAGGAGAAAAATGGTATCGGTAATTGATTTAGCCCAACCGCACAATCGACATTGCAAAGTATTCGTTCCCCAAAACGAACTTGCTGTATTGATAAATAATTGCGAATATACTGCAATTCCTGCCCTAAAGTTACAGTCGCACTGCTGTCATAAAGTGTGTAGCGCATCATCTGTGTGAAAGCATTCAACATCTTTTCTGCTGTTTCATATTCTCCGCCTGATAGCAGGCGGGTAACACTGCTGAGAATATTAAAAATAAAATGGGGTGTTACTTGTTTTTGCAGGGCATCCAACTCAGCCAGCCTTAACTGGTGTTCCAGTTGCAGTCGTCTTGAACGTGCTGCCATCAGTTCCTGCTCCATTTTGTTATATGCTACGGTTTGGATTATGTAGTTAGAAATATTACGGAATGCTATGGCTGCGTTCTCCACTTGCTCACGGCTAAAAACGCGGATTTCGTTGCGATATTGCCGCAGGGCAGGGTTATCCTGCCAGTTCTCGGGTGTGGGGGAGTATTGTGGGAATCCGGACATATCATCGCATAATACCTGCCCCGCAGTAATGGCGCCTATGTATTCCCCGTCATATAGCAACGGAATAACAAACCCCACCAATCCCGCATGGCACAGATAAATATTGGTCTGTTGCATTTTTAAAGCTGCGTTTATCGCTGTCAGATTAGATTGTTCACAGGCGGAACGGCCGGAGAGTGTATCATTAAGTTTATTGCAAAAGCGGCAGAAATTTCTCCCTTCGCCGATATGGCGGCCTTCTTTATCTACGAACACAATGCCAAACCCAGTGGCAAATGCCAGGGAATCCTGTATTTGGGATTGGAATTCCACCGAAATAATATCAGTAAGCTCAAGGTGCATTATGCGTATCCCCCTGTTTTCGTATTCCCTTGGGAGTCGTTCCGGTGTGTTCCTTAAAAATACGGTGAAAATGTGATAGATTACGAAACCCACAATCGAGTGCAATATCATTTACACCCCTTCGGGAAAAACGCAGCATATGGGCAGCATTCTCAACCCGGATCTTATTGATATAGCTGCGCAGGGTCATTCCCATTCGGTGATTAAACAGGCGTGATAGATATCCGGGGCTGAAATGGGTGAACTCAGCTAATTGGCTTAAGGTTATATTCTCGGTATAGTGATTTTGGATATAACCGCAAGCTGCTTCCACAGGGTCGCTTTCCATTGGTTTTGCCGCTTGCAGAGCAAGGCCGATACGACGGAAAAAATCTTCCAGCGGATGGCGCAGCTCATCTCCTATAGCACATTTTAATCGGCTGAGGCAGCCCTCGCAGTCTACTAATTCTTGTATGGAATCCAGCAGTCGCAGCCCGTTCAACTGTCGCCCTAGGCCAAACACGGTATTGATAATATAAAGGCGATAGTCCTCTATCCAACTATTATTGATATCAAAAAATTCCAGGTAAGCTGCTGCATCAGCCAAGAAGAGAGCAGAATCACCTATCTTTAAGCTTTGTTGCATCTTTTCTGCAATTTCATGGGGGTATGCAAGACGAGGACGAATAGAAAAAATATTGCCTGAAGTATTATTGCGTTCTTTTTGCTGTAAACAATTCTTTACTGTTGAGAGCACCTCTTCCGGGGTTGCAGGCTTAAGTAGATAGGCATCAAGTCGCAATTCGAGCGCCTGCCTGGCATACTCGAAATTGGCATAGGCAGTGTTTATAATGATAATCTGCTTTGGGTTTTCCTGTCGTATTACCCTGGCAGCTTCTAGCCCGCTCAACGGCATATTGATATCCATAATAATGATATCCGGTTTGTGAAGTGCGGTCAGCTCAATAGCCTGGTTGCCGTTTTCTGCCTGCCCTATCAATCGAAACCCCGAGAATTTCTCAAATAACCGGCATAAATATTGGCGTTCAACCACTTCATCATCGGCGACTAAAACTGTCGTCACGCGCTTTCTCCCTTTTTATAAAATGTTCAAGTATAATTCATGATTATTCCTCAATGACTTGATGCTGGCTCGCAGGTAGTTCAAATGCAGTGGCAAAGCCAACTAATCAGCATACAGATGCAGAACTGTTATTTAACAGGCAAGGCTATCCTGCATGCTTAGTTTAACACGGACATTATACACGGGCAATCCTAAACTGGCTGCTAAGCTGATAGAATTTTCTATTATTGCTTAAAAACTCGCTATTCTTGTCATCATAACAATATTGAAACAAAACAAACTTAGCTGAAGACACGACAAATATGCAAAAAGGGTATATGCTATATTATGAAATGGGATAAATAGCACATTTGGGTTGTATTGTACAGGCTTAACTTTGTGGTAACTTCAAGCAATCTTTATCATCTTATTTACACTTGAGGTATCAGCATCCGTCCGTTTGGCACTGCATATGTAGGGTTCAGGAAACTTGTTAATAAAATAAAATCATATGGAAGGGGGATAAGAATGAAAAAAAGGATCTTTACTTTGTTGTTGGTTGCGGTTTTGGTGGTGGCTATGGTCATTGCCGGGGGGTGCCGCCGGAATGAGGGCGGCAAGGGTGGAACCGCTGAAAAGGGTAGTGATACTATTCTTATTGGCGGTGCAATGTCTTTAACAGGTATTCAGGCGCCTATTGATGCGCCCGCCCTAGAGGGTATCAATATTGCTATTGCGGAAATTAATGCAAAAGGTGGCGTTAATGGAAAGCAGCTTGAATTCATCAACATGGATTCAAAGTCGGATGCAGCAACAGCCGCGGAAGTCGGCAAACAGCTTATCGATCAAGGTGCGGTAGTCATAATTACCTCATCGGACTATGATTTTGGCGGCCCTGCTGCCCGTGCCGCGCAGGAGGCAGGTGTCATCGGCATCAGCCCGACAGCATCCTCGCCGTTATTTAGCAGCACTATGCTGGGTGACAAGCAGTTTACGCTTTCTATGTGGAATACCACCATGGGTGCAGTTATTGCTGAAAGGGCATATAATATCGACGGTATGCGTACCGCTTATGTAGTAACTGATGATTTTATCGACTATACGAAGAGTCTTTCGCGCTATTTCGTGCAATCTTTTGAGAAGCTAGGAGGCAAAGTTTTGCGTGAGGATATTTTCAGCCAAGGCAAGGTTGATACTGCAGCGCTGATAGCTCACTTTAAGGCTTTACCTGAGGTTCCTGACTTTATATATGTCAGTTCCTATATGCCCGATCTTGGTACTATAATCAAGGAGTTCCGTACAGCCGGCATCGATCTTCCTGTTTATGGCGGCGATGCCTATGATGACCCTGCTTTGTTTGAGCTGCTCGGTCCCGAATTCGGCAATAATGTCGTATGGGATACCCACAGCTTTATTACTGAGGCAGCTGTTCCCGGATTCGATGAATACAGCAAGGCTTATCAGGCAATGTTCAACCGGGTTGTTGATGCTCCCTGGTCGCTTGCAGGCTATGACATTATTATGGTATTGACCGAGGCTATGCGCGAAACAAAAAGCACTGACGGTGAAAAGATGGCCAAATATATGGAGAGCACCACATTTAATCTGTTCACCGGAACGCTGAAGTGGTCTGATGCGGCCAGTGGCCATGAACCTGACAAGACAGCTGCAGTTGTTAAGCTGGTTAATGGTGAGCCCATATTTATTGAATGGGCATCGCCGGAATTCTTACCTCGCCCGTAGGCAATATGCCAACAATGCTGCGGTTAGCATATCGGGCAATGAAAAATGAAATAATATCATTTTGAACCACGTTTTAAAAGGGGTAGGCGTGTTCTATTACTAGGGCACGCTTACCCATATTGGAGAATGCTATTATGGAAAACAAGTCCACCCTCAACGTTAAGGGACTAAGTAAATATTTTGGCAGCCTCAAGGCTGTAGATGATGTGAGCATGTCCCTCGAAACCGGTGAAATACTGGGTTTAATCGGGCCAAACGGTTCCGGCAAATCAACGTTTATCAATGTTATTACCGGAATGCTGCCCAAGAACAGCGGAAATGTGTTGATTGACGATTATAATATCAGCGAAATGCCTGCATATCGGATATCCGGTTGCGGTCTGGTACGCACTTATCAGACCATTCGCCTGTTCAAAAATCTCAGCTGCTTGGAGAATGTAGTAATCGGAGCCATAGGTGTTGGTACGCCACGCCGTATAGCCGTACGTCTCGCAGCCGAATTATTGGCCGAATTGGGCATCGGAGACAAGGCTGATTTACTTGCCCAAGGCCTGACTTTTCGGGATCAACGCCTGTTGGAAATCGCCCGCGCTCTGGCTAGTGAGCCTAAGTTCCTGCTTCTGGATGAGCCGGCGGCAGGACTAAACGAAGTGGAAACCGATGAACTGTTAACCCTTCTTGAATCACTGCCTGTAAAAAAACACATCGGTATTCTGATTGTTGACCATGATATGCGTTTAATAATGGAGCTCTGTAACCGTCTTCACGTGCTAAATTACGGAAAAACCATTGCCGAGGGCATTCCTGAGGAAGTAAGAAAAAATCCTGAGGTGGTCAAGGCATACTTGGGGAGTACTGCGGTATGAAGAATCATGTCGTAAATACATCTGCGGAAGCCTTGGATCGCACGACTGCAACTCAGGCGATCTTGCAAGTGTCGGATCTTTATGTTGCCTATGGTTCGGTGCTGGCTTTGCATGGTGTTTCTATTGAGGTTCGCGAGGGTGAGCTTGTTAGTATCTGTGGTGTTAACGGAGCCGGAAAATCGACGGTCTTAAAGGCAATCTCCGGTGTGCTCAAACCCCAGTCCGGCATAGTCCGCTTCAAGGGCTGTGATGCTACAGGTAAAAAGCCTGAACAGCTTCATAAGCTTGGTATGGCTTTAGTGCCGGAAGGGCGCGAAATCTTCCCTTCGCTAACTGTAGCGGAAAACCTGCGTATTGGCGCCTTTGGGCGCTTTATGGCAGAACGTTTTGCCAAGGATCTTGAGGATATCTTCGAATTGTTTCCAATTCTTAAGGAGCGTTATAATCAGGCCGGCGGGCTGCTCTCTGGTGGCGAACAGCAGATGCTGGCAATTGCCCGCGGATTGGTCTCCCATCCGGATCTATTGATGCTCGACGAACCGTCACTTGGGCTTTCGCCAACTCGCGTAGATCAGATATTCAACCTGATTATCGAATTAAAATCCCGCGGGATAACCATTTTGTTGGTTGAGCAGAATGCTGAACGGGCATTAGAAATCGCAGACCGTGCTTATCTATTTTCTAATGGCAGGGTTGAGTTTGCCGGCTGCCCGAGCGAAATGGCGAATGAGGTGGATATTACAGCTGTATATCTTGGCGGACGCAACGGAGGTGGTATTTAGATGGATGCACATGTATTGCTTGAGTTTGGCATAAATGTGTTAAGCATGGGCAGTCTATATGCACTGCTGGCATTGGGGCTGGTGTTTGTATTCGGTATCTGCAAACTGATAAACTTTGCCTACGGTGAGTTTATCACTATCAGCGCCTATGTTCTCTATTTTCTGGGCGTCTTTACCAACCTGCCTTGGCCGGCTGTTTTTATTCTTGGCATACTAACAGGTGTGGTAATAGGCGTCCTTAGCGAATGGATAGCTTTTCGGCCTTTTCGTGGGCGATCGCTAGATGCGCTGCTTGTCTCATCTTTTGCCATCAGCATCATTATGCAGCGTGTTTTCCAATTGGGTATTAGCCCGCGTTCTAAAGCAGTGCCCATTCCGGCTTTTTTCAGTAATAATGTCGCGCTTTTAGGGGTCGAAACACCTCTGCGCAATATCCTGATTATTGCTACCACCTTAGTACTCTTGGTTTTGTTGGTAGTTATTATAAAATATACTCCTCTGGGTGTGGCTATGCGGGGTGCTGCCGAAAATTTTGTCATTGCCCGTTTGATGGGTGTGCCGGCAAACCTGGTGATTTCCGTTGCTTTCATTATCAGTGGCTTTTTAGCCGGCGTTGTGGCTATTTTCTGGTGTTCGCGTTCCGGCTCTGTTGACCCTTTGATGGGTTCACCACCCTTACTAATTGGTTTTATTGCCGTAGTTATTGGTGGTATGAATTCGTTACCCGGTTCAGTGCTTGGCGGATTCGTCTACGCGTTAATCGCCAACATTCTTTCGCTGACACTTCCTTCCGCGTTGCTTTCCTACCGTGATGCTTTCATGTTTGTCATTGTTATCGTCTTTTTGGTGCTGAAACCGGAAGGGTTGATACGCGGAAACTATCAGGAGGAGCGTGTGGGATGAAGCCATCAAAGAATTTATTACAGGCGAGCGGTAATCGCCCTTCGGCAGTGGGCATTATACAACGGTTGGATTTTGCCCGTAAATCGTCCACAGTCGTTTTCCTTGTCGTTATATTGGTTGTCATAGGTATGTTTATCTGGTGGTTGAATATCCCTTTCGTAGAGGATATATTTACTTCCGGAACCATAACTTTGATTATGGTTCTCGGGTTTCAGTTATATATGGGGAATTCCGGGATACTAAACTGGAGTTATGTTGGCTATGTTGGCATAGGCGCTTTTGCCTCCGCAATCTTTTCCATGACACCGGCACTCAAGGCCTTGCAAATACCCATAATGTATCCTTTTCTGGTCAACCTCCATTTGCCTTTTTTCATAGCGCTTATAGCAGGAGCCTTTGTGGCAATGATAGTCGCTGCTGTAATTGCTTGGCCATTGATGCGTCTTTCTGATGCTGTGGGTGCGATTACGCAGTTTGCACTGTTGATTGTTATTAATGTGATTTTGGCCCAATGGGCTCAGGTGACCAATGGCCCACGGACTTTTACGCTGGGCGGTACCCGTCTTACTACTCTCTGGGTAGCGCTAGGGGTTGCTGTACTGGTGATCATCGCAGTTTTCTATTTCAAAGAATCATCTTTAGGTCTCAAGCTGCGGGCAACCCGTGATGACCGCCATGCAGCTCGCTCAAGCGGTATTAATTTTGTTAAGGTGCGGTATTTCGGATATGTGACCAGCGCTTTTATTGGCGGTCTGGCCGGCGGCTTGTATTCGCATTATATTTTATCGATCACTGCTTCTTCATTTTATTTGTCTGAACTATTTGTGTTGCTTTCCATGCTGGTAATCGGCGGCTCTATGTCTGTATCCGGGGCCTTTTTCGGGACACTTTTGGTTACTCTAGCCCGTCAGGCCTTACGGCAGCTTGAGGCAATCCTTACAAAGGGAGGTATTGAGGTGTCCGGTTCGACGGAAATCGTGGTCGCCATCATGATGATTGTCTTTCTTATTTGGCGAGCAAACGGAATAACCGGCGGCAGGGAACTATCCTTAGAGGCCATAGGACGCAGGTTGCGCGATGGTTTCTCCAAAAAACCAGTCGTGCAAAAAATAAAGGAAAAGGAATAACCGATATGAAGTCATTAAACGGGAATCAGGTTTTTTATGCTTTTTCCCCGACTCTGACCCCGCTTTTAACTGTTGCTCAGAATGAACCCTTTATGTTGGCTACCCAAGATTGTTTTGCCAACCAACTGCGCTCTGATAAGGATATCCTTGATGAAATAAACTGGGATATGATAAACCCTGCTACTGGGCCTGTCGCGATAGAGGGAGTAAAACCGGGTGATCTGGTTCGTATTGAAATTAAAAAACTAGAAATGACCGGTCGCTCAGTAATGGTCACCTTGCCAGGTTCCGGGGCAATCAGCGGCATTACCGAAACTTCTACACGTATGATGGGTAATGATAACGGCATGCTCACACTTACTACAGATAGGGGAAGCTTATCCTTGCCTGTGAAGCCCATGGTTGGCGTTATCGGCTTAGTACCTGCTGAAGGCAGTATACCTAATGGCACACCTGGTAAACATGGCGGTAATTTGGATTGCGCCTTGATAGGCGAGGGGGCTTCGCTATACTTGCACGCCAATGTGGAAGGCGGACTTTTCGGTTGCGGCGATGCCCATGCCCTTATGGGTGATGGTGAAGTTTTGGTCTGCGGAGCCGAAACTGCGGCTAGTGTTGTACTTTCCGCTTCTGTAGTTAATGAAACGCGGCTGCCTACCCCATTTGTGGAGACAGCGGATCTATATGCTACTCTTGCCTCGGCAAAAACTTCGGATGAGGCATACAAACTGGCGGTGGATAATATGTTTGAATTTCTGAGCGTTATTGTTGGCCTTAGCCAAGGTGATGCCGGTCGTTTGATGAGCCTGGTGGGCAGCCTTAAGTTTTGTCAGGTTGTTGACCCGGAAATTACCGTAAGATTTGAGTTTCCCAAATCCGTCCTTGCTAAACTGGGGTTTGCGGGTATTGGTGCCAAACTCAGCCCGTAATAAACTGCAAGGTCTTCCTATAAATCAGCATAACACCACCTATGCAGCATATTGCCGGTAGGTGGTTTCTTTATTGGTTTTAAATGAGGGACACCTCATATAGCGATTGCTTTTCGTAAATATACTACCTCTACTATTTTAAATTTCTAATTAGATCCAGCATCAGGGCGTTATTTTGTGCGCTGCTTCTATATTCTGTTTAAAATCCGGCCGCTGAGCACATTATAGTTACGAGGTAATAAAGCTAGGAGGTTTGTTCATGGTAAGGAAACGGACTTGGGTATTCATACTGGCAGCGATGCTCCTGCTGGCTGCGTTGTTTATATGCTTGTTCATATTTTTCGGGAAAGGAGAAGGCGTATACAAGGGGGCTGATTTTGTGATACAGCGAATTAGAGATGCCTTTTTGCAAATGCCAGGAGGGAACATATGAGTGAATACTCGGCTCTTCCTACACCGGATGTACATGGAAATGCTGGGAGCCTTGGCCCTGGGGAACGTGAACAGCGATATCGTCCATATACTGAAAGACTTCGCCAATCGCATGGAGAAAATGAAGACAGCAAAGAATAACTAGTGCAAAGCGATAGGAGACTTTCTTATGGATAAGGAAAGAGAAAAGAAATACCAAGCGCTTGTAAAACTGCGCTCGCCCAAAAGCAAAACTGTATTAATGTGTATTCGAGCATTTCTTGTCGGCGGGTTAATTTGTTCTATAGGCCAAGTTGTTCAGTTTATTGGCTCTTCTTCGTTGCATTTGGAAGAAGAGGATGTAGCTGTTTTTACTGCTATAGTAATGGTATTTTTGGGTGCAACGCTGACAGGTATTGGAATTTATGATAAAATCGGGAGTTTTGCCGGAGCAGGCTCTGTTGTTCCCATAACCGGGTTTGCCAATTCAATTGTTGCACCTGCAATGGAGCATAAGCCTGAAGGGTATATAATGGGCGTAGGCGCTAAGTTATTTAGTATCGCAGGGCCCGTATTGGTGTATGGTATTAGCAGCTCAATTCTTGTAGGGCTTTTAGCTCTGATATTTCCATAACTAAATTCGGAGGGCAACATGGCAAAAACAAAGAGGCATGGGGAGCGGACTGTGCTTTTCGATGATCCCCCTCGTGTTTTAAGCTCGGCAAGCATAGTAGGCGATATGGAGGGGGAGGGTCCTCTTGCAGCAGCCTATGACCTAATACTTGAAGATGATACTTGGGGAGAAAGCAGCTGGGAAAAAGCTGAGTGCAAAATGTTCGTAACAGCAGTAAAGCTTGCACTTGGCAAGCTTGGCTGGAGTACTGATAGACTACATTGCCTTTTAGGAGGCGACCTTTTAAATCAAATAGTAATCGCGAACTATGCAGCTAGGGAACTGGGGGTACCCTTTCTCGGTTTATACGGTGCATGTTCGACAATGGCAGAATCTCTCCTAATCGGCAGTATGCTGATAGATGGCGGTTTTGCAGATAACGCTGCTTGCGTTGCATCAAGCCATTTTTCCACAGCTGAAAGACAGTATAGGTATCCTCTTGAAATGGGTACGACCAACCCGCCTACAGCGCAGCGTACTGTTACAGGTGTTGGCGCAGTTATACTTTCTAAAGAGCGAGAAGATGAAAGCTCGGATATGGAGACTTTCTCAAAAATACATATTACAGGCGGAACAATAGGAAAAGTCATAGATATGGGGATTTCTGATGCTTCAAATATGGGCGCAGCTATGGCGCCAGCAGCCTGCAATACAATTATGACACACCTTGCTGATACAAAACGAAACCCCGACTATTATGATGCAATAGTAACTGGTGACTTAGGGCGCTTTGGCTCCGAAATGCTCGTTGAATTATGTTTGGACGAAGGAATAAAAATTTCGGATAATCACATAGATTGCGGCAACCTTGTCTTTGGGCCAAAGCAGGATGTTGACTGTGGCGGCAGCGGATGCGGCTGTTCAGCTGTTGTCTTAAGCTCTCATTTGCTAAAGCTCTTGGAAAAGGAATCGTGGAATAAAATACTGTTTATGGCAACCGGTGCTTTATTGAGCCCCCAGGCAAACCTCCAGGGTGAAACAATTCCTGGTATAGCACATGCTGTGGTTCTGGAAAGGGATGACTAAATGGATTGGAATAAGCTTTTACTCTCGTTCTTAATTGGAGGGGGAATTTGTGTTGTTGGGCAGCTGCTTATAAGCCTCACTAGATTTACGCCTGCACGTATACTTGTTCTTTTTGTTACATTGGGTGTCGTTTTAACTGCACTCGGTTTGTATAAGCCGCTTGTAGATTTAGGCGGTGCAGGAGCAACAGTGCCCCTAACCGGCTTTGGTTATTCGCTTGCAAAGGGAGCAATTAAAGCAGCCAAAGAAGAAGGAGTATTAGGCGCCTTCACAGGAGGTATAAAATCAACTGCAGGTGGTATAGCTGCAGCTATTCTTTTCGGTTATCTAAACGCTTTGCTGTTCAAAGCGAAAACAAAAAAATAGTCCTTTCTTCTTCTTCGCTTTTGAAAGATAACACTGCAAGTTTACGCTCTTTGTTTGAACATTTAGTATAACCCATCATTATGCCATTTCGCAATTGTGTCAATAAACACAAAAATGACACTTTTCAAATTAATAACATTGTTGTATACTTAGCATAGCGAATAGTAATGAAATGCTATTGCTGGTTAAGTTTATTTAGTGTATTTAAGAAAAGGAGAGCTGCATGGCTCAACCCCATGAAGTCTTGAAAAAGCTTATAGCGCAATATGAGGGCTATTTTGATATTGAGCAGCCTCATATTTTCGGTGGTAGAGAAATACCCGCATATGCACATTACAGGCAGAGAACCGAAAGATACATGCTTTCAAAAAAGGCAAAACTGTATGCTACGGAAATAGATGAGCATGTATTTTTTGTATATACTCCGTATCTTGATAAGGCATTATGGGAAACTGAGAAAAATCTTGCTATTAGTGCAGAAAAAGATTATGTTGTTCCGCATAACGAGCATATGTATTCATATATCACGTTAATCCTGTTGTGCGATGGCATAGATAACGACGTTATTGGGGATATCCAAAGCCTACGCTTTACAAAAAACTATAAATTTAGCCTGCATGGCTATAGCACTGTTCGAGTAGCTTCGCTTGATTTAAAAAGCGGCGGCATCTTTACGAATTCACGGGGCAAGGAACTTCGCAAAGTACTCGAATACGCGCTTATCTAGTGGTGTTCTCAAGGCAAATGAGCCTTGTCGAGCATAGGCCTATAGGCCGGACTTTTTATCTTTATTGAAAGGTGGTTGAAGTCATTGAGTTCCCTTGTTGTTCTACTTATTTCAGCAGTCGTGCTGCTGGGTGCCTATTTCACCTACGGCAAGTATCTTGCAAAAGTGTGGGGAATAGATGCAGACAAGAAGACGCCGGCACACACGATTAACGACGGTGTTGACTACTGTCCCTGTAAGGCGCCTGTTCTTTTAGGGCATCATTTTGCATCAATTGCTGGTGCAGGCCCTATTAACGGACCCATTCAGGCATCTGTGTTTGGATGGCTGCCAGTTATGCTTTGGGTATTAATTGGCGGTGTTTTCTTTGGTGCGGTACATGACTTTGGTTCGTTGTATGCATCAATACGTCATGGCGGAAAATCCATAGGCGAAGTTATTGACGTGAATATCGGCAGAACAGGCAAGCGACTGTTCCTGGTATTTGCCTGGCTCACACTTCTGTTGGTTATTGCAGCATTTGCATCAATTGTACAAGGCACATTTGTAGTAGCTGACCCTGCTGCTAGCACAGCTAATGGTTCAGTTGCTACTGCCTCACTGCTTTTTATCGTGCTTGCAATTGCTTTTGGCTTCTTTGTATATCGTAAGAATACGAACCTGCTTTGGAGCTCGGTAATCGGTGTTGTTCTTCTCGCCGCATGCGTATGGGTAGGCCTTGAATTCCCAATAGTCGGCGTATCCCCGAACTTCTGGCTCGGTTTTATTGCAGTATACATTTGGCTTGCCTGTGTTGCGCCTGTATGGATTCTGCTCCAGCCGCGTGATTATCTTAACAGCTTCTTGCTCTATGCAATGATGCTTTTAGCTGCAGTCGGCGTAATATTTGCAAACCCCACAATGAATATTGCACCTGTTGTAGCAGAGAAAACATCTACACTCTTCCCGGTGCTCTTCATTACCGTTGCCTGCGGCGCAATTTCCGGGTTCCACTCCTTGGTATCATCGGGAACCACCTCCAAGCAAATCGATAAGGAAAGTGACGCAAAGGTAATAGGCTACGGCGGCATGCTAATTGAGTGCCTGCTTGCAATATTTGCTTTAATTTCTGTTGCTTCTTTGGGCGGTCAGCAAGGTACACCGCCTGTAACTTTTGCAACAGGCATTTCCGGCTTCTTCGCTACAATAGGCGCAAGCACAGCCACTCAGAACGTTATCTTCACCTTAATAACACTTGCTGTTTCGGCATTTGCGTTGACATCTTTGGATACTGCAGCACGTATGGGCCGCTTCATGCTCCAAGAATTTTTTGTTAACGAAGGCGATGATGTAAAGTCTCTTACAGGCGTTCGCAAGTTCCTCGTAAACCCATATGTTTCTACCACAATAACTGTAGGTTTGGGTGTTCTTCTCGCTATTGGCGGGTGGGGCAAGATATGGCCGCTGTTTGGCGCCGCTAACCAATTGCTTGCAGGGCTATCGCTCTTGGCAGTATGCGTATGGCTTGGCCGCATAGGCAAGAAGAATTTCATGTTCTACATTCCAATGGCATTCATGCTAATTGCAACGCTAACTTCTCTTATTATCACGTTCAAAAATCAATTTACAGCATTATTGACACATGCAGAGGGTGTGGATATGATGACTGCAGGTCTGCAATCCTTCTTTGCTGGAGTACTTACAATACTTGCAATAATCCTTGCAATTCAGGGCATAAAAGCGCTGACGAGCATTGGCAAAAAGAAGGACGTCGCAGCGTAATTTATTCGCAATCTAAGCAAAATGCCTCCGCAAGGGGGCATTTTTTATGCCATGGTTTCCATAAGAATTAAGCTGTATTATTTCTATTATAGTGTTGTGAGCAAATAAAGATTCGTGTATACTAAAGGAAGGCAGAGTAGGTGCTATGCATGAGCTTACTAGCTCGTGAGGCAAGGGATGGGAAGTTGCCCTTGCAGCATTGGATGAATATTTGTCCATGTCATATCGCCGCGTCCGCTGCGCAATTCACCGTTTGTGGTGAATTCGCGCCCAAAAAGGGCGTTTTTATATGCGCCCAAAAAGAGGAGGCGCTTTTTTTGCGGAAAAAAACAAATATTAAGAGGTTGGCACTTAGTGGATTATTGGTTGCTGCAGGCGTAATTCTTTCAGGGGCTTTAAGCATTCCCGCTTTCCCGCTTGGGGTATATTCAATAAAAATTGGGTTCGGGATGCTGCCCGTTATACTCTCGGGCATATTGCTTGGCCCAGTATATGGGGGAATGGTTGGTGGGCTGACTGACCTTTTGCAGGCTTTGCTATTCCCGCGTGGTGCGTATATGCCCTGGTTTACAGTAGCCGCGGTTTTCTTCGGCTTAATACCAGGCCTGTACTTTATTAAAAAGCAAAAGCCTACTCTTCTGCGTTTGCTATTGGCAGTTGGCTCGGGGCAGGTGTTCGGGTCAGTTGTTTGCAATACGCTGATAATGGTGTTTATATATGGGTTGCCGCTAGCTACTATTTTACCATTGCGTATAGTTAACCAGGCAATAATGATTCCCTTATATGCCTTCATACTGTACTGGATACTGCCTCATCTAAAGAGTTTTAGCATTGAAAATGCTTCAACAGAAAAGACATTGCATATGCCTTCTGATGATTATAAGGGTCAGTAGGGCTATATAGCGGCTAATGATATTTAGTAATGCTATTTGGGTGAAAAGGCTCGATGTCTGAGAGCCTTAGCCAAGCAAAGCGCCAAGTTCAAGCAAGTATGTGGCCCGAATTATTGTACCTGCTTCATTAGCCTCATACCTATTTAGATACAGTACGTTTCCCTCATTAGAGGGATAGATATTTGGGGCGCTAAGGTCGAGCAGCTTTTTATTGGTTGCACTTTTTATATCATATACCCATAGCGAGTAAGGATAAGGGTCAGCCTCAGCCTCTATTTGTGTTTCAGGTTCGGCTGCTTGCTCATCCTCATTTAGTTCTGTTTGTCCTTCAGATATTCGATTTTCTATGTAATATAGCTTCTCACAGTCCAAAGACCAAAATGAAGAATATGGGGTGAAGTCATTTGTAATAACCGTTGTGTTATTCTTCTCCAGTTCATAGAGAACAAATGCAGCTAATTGCGTTGTCTCTTGCGTAACCTCGCTAACGTTTAGGATGGCTAAATATCGTGCGTCACTTGAGACGCTAAAGCTGTTGCCTTTGGTAAATGGCTTGCGAACCCCACCTTCAGGCTTAATTCGGTATATCGTTGAACCATGCTCCATTGTAGCATGCGAAAAATACAGCTCACCATTGCAAAAACCAAGCGATTCCTCTTCCATGCTGTTATTGTCGACAATGCTGTGTCTGCTAGCTTCATTAGGTATGGAATAGTCAAATTGATGCAGTTGCATTCCGGAATCCCCTGCAATTGCATATATGGTGTTCCCAAGGCTATTCCATGTGAAGGCGCCTGTGTTGCTCCCAAAACCCATGCCTGACAGGTCATTTAAGAGTTCGTATGTGTCGGCATCGAAGACGTAAAGGTGCGAGCCGCCGCTTGCACGTTCAAGTACTGCAAGCTTGCGCCCATCAGGCGAGTACTGTGCTTGGTCAATGCCTTCAAACTCAAAAACTGTTGCTAGCGTCTTGCTGCCGTTATTATGCATTAACCAAAGTTGCTGGTAACCTTTCTCCCCCTCAGTTGGTAGCTCTCTGCTGTACATGATACCTTCTCCGTTTGGGATGTCACAAAGAAACAGGCCATCCGGAACGAGGACAGGTAAAACTTGCTCCTCTCCGCTTTGCAGGCGAACAGCTGGGGTGTTGTAGGCATTTAGATAATCCAGCGAATGGTCGTATTCGGGCAAGTCCATGCCTGTTAGCGAAACAACTCTCCACCGCTCAACTGGAAGGGAAGGGAACTGAAGAAGCGCTTTATTTAAATATACCTCGGCCTCTTCGGGGGATGGAAAGGCAGAAGAAATAAGCAATATGTCCTGCAAATTTGATGAAAGCGTTGGGTAGGCATCAAACTCAGCTAAGTCCGGGCTCACGCAGTACTCAGTAAATGCATTAGCAGTAACGTAGTAAAGGGTTTGTTCTTCTTTGGTTTGAGGAAGCAAGCGGATGTTAAGCTTGTTTTCGCTTTCTTCCACAGCAAAATGAACAGGTTGGTTGAGTTGAAAGTATATGCTTAGCTTTGGGCTATTGTTAAAGGTATGCTGAAAAGTACCGCGAAATAATGGGTCGCGCAAGTCCAAGCCATGCCTATAATCCCAGTATGCGAGATTTTCAAATTCTATTACCAAGCGTGCAGGTTCTTCAAAGGCATAAACAGAGTATTCAGGTATGCCGCTGACTGCTGTTTCTTCAATGCTGCCTGACATGCGGCTTCCTGAAATAAAAGTAAACTCAAGTTCAGTCTCTGTTATACTATCTTTCACATGGGTGGAAACTGAAAGGGATTTTGCATTCAAATCCCCAATGTCGTGCAATGTACCGCCTTGAATTAATTCTGTTGCTTTGTGATACCCAGGGGCCATTGTATTTATTTCAGGCGCTGTTCTTGTTTTGCATCCTGTAAAAGTAAATGCAAAAGCAAGAGCAATTAGAATACAGGTTGCACTGCGCAACTTCATAGACAGTTCTCCTATCGCCAAGCAGGCGCATAATTATATGGTGTTATTATATCATAGGTAGTAGGTAAAATAAAAACACAGCTTATTGCTTGCAGTACAGTTCACAGCCTTGTCACAAAAGACAGGTTGAACTAATTGCTCAAGATGCTATAATTAACTAAGGTCAAAGAAAGTCAGCATTGGAGCGTGAAGCAGTTGTCGGCGTTATCAGATAGTATTGAATTGTTTATTAAGGAGCTTATGGAGCAAAGCAGTGAAGTGTCACTGCAGAGAAATGAGTTAGCGCAACATTTTGCATGTGCGCCATCTCAAATTAACTATGTGCTTTCAACTCGGTTTACTCTAGATCATGGGTATGTTATCGTTTCTCGTAGAGGCGGCGGCGGCTATATCCGAGTGATGCGTGTAGATACAAATAAAGGTAGTATCCTGCATGAAAGTGCATGCCGCATTGGCGATTTGTTGACGCTTCACGAAGCACAAGCTATGGTAGGGCGTTTGCTTGGTGAGAATATAATTGAAGAACGAGAGGCTAGGCTGATGCTTGCAGCGGCAAACGGGTATGCGCAGCCAACTCGAGATGGGCAGGACAACATAAGAGCACGGATAATGCGCAACATGCTAGTTGCACTTATGCAGTTAGAATAATGGAGGAATAATATGTTGTGCGAAAACTGCAAGCAACGTGAAGCAAGTGTTCATAGCGTAACGATTATTAACGGGCTGAAGAAAGAGCACTATCTATGTGCTGAATGCGCAAAGGGTGTCCAGTTTAGCCTGCCATCACTTATGGATATACTCAACGGGTTTCATGTTGATAGTCTGCAGGAACCTTTGGAACAATGCAAATGCGGCTGCAGCTATTTAAACTTCCAAAAGACGGGTCTGTTGGGCTGCCCGGCCTGTTATGCGACATATGGCCAAAGGTTAACACCTGTAATTAAACGCGCCCAAGGCGGCAAGATTCATCATGTTGGCCGTATTCCACAACGCATACAAAAAGATGAACGAAGCGAAGTGCTTCAATCAACCGGGAGCAAAATGCAAATCGAGCAGGATGAACGAAAACGCCTGCGTTTTGAATTGCATAAAGCAGTTGAAGAGGAGCGCTACGAACGAGCTGCAGAATTGCGTGACAGGTTGCGTGCTTTAGAAGGGGAGGGCATCATATGAACGACATGCTCGATATTGTGCTTTCTTCAAGAGTACGGCTTGCACGTAATCTCGAAGGGCTGCCGTTTCCGGGGAAGATGCAACCCCTTGAGACTCTTAACCTTGTTCAAAAGGTTGATAAAGTAATTAACGCAAACAATACCTTTTTGCTGCTTTGTATGCAGGAGCTGCCTGAAGGAGAACGCCATTTATTGGTGGAACGACATCTTGTAAGCCCTGATTTGGCTGGCTGTGCAAAGGGTGCAGCGCTGATTAATAAAGAAGAGAGCATTTCCATTCTTATTGGCGAAGAAGACCATCTGCGGATTCAATGCCTGTTGCCCGGGCTGCAGCTTGAACAGGCAGATTCTCTGTGTGCATCTATTGATGATATGTTGTGCAGGAAAATGCAGTATGCATTTGATAATGAGTTAGGGTACTTGACTGCTTGCCCAACTAATCTCGGAACAGGTATGCGCGCCTCAGTTATGATGCATTTACCTGCCCTCTCTTTAGCTGGGCAGACAGAGGCATTGTTAGCTGCTATTAGCAAGCTTGGCTATGCGGTGCGTGGTTTATACGGAGAGGGGAGCGGCTCACACGGACATATCTTCCAAGTCAGCAATCAAATGACATTGGGTGTGCTTGAGGAAGATATTATAAGCAACCTTAATACAATAACGCTTCGAATAATAGAGCGGGAGCGCAGCGTGCGCAATTCATTATATAAGACGAATAAGCTTGAAATTGAAGATATTGTTTATCGTTCAAAAGGCGTTTTGCAATATGCTCGTAAGCTTGACACTAAAGAGGCTATGGAGCATATTTCAAACTTAAAGCTTGGGGCAGGTTTGGGGTTAGCTTTTGGCCTTGATACCCAAAATCTGCTTAACCGATTACTTACGGATGTGCAATGCGCTTCAATCAGGAAGCGCACAGGTTCGGATCTTTCTGAAATTCAATGCGATGAAGCGCGTGCAAATATAATACGCGAAGCCCTAAAAGACAAACTTGGAAACGATTGAAAGAGGTGAGTAAATATGAATATATTCGAACGCTTTACAGAGGGAGCAAGACGGGCGCTTGCAGAGGCGCAGGAGGCAGCTAAGCAACTTGGGCATAACTATGTTGGGACAGAGCACCTTCTGTTAGGGCTGATGCATGGCAATGACAGCCCAGCTGGCCGCGCACTTGCCCAAGCTGGTGCATCGCTTAATGATGTCCTTAGGCAGACAGAGCGGTTAGTTGGGCGAGGCGACTATCAATTTACGGATAGTTTCGGATATACGCCGCGCACAAAGAAAATTATTGAGTTGAGTCTATACGAGGCTAAAACGCTTAATAATAGCTATATAGGGACTGAACATTTACTGCTTGCACTTATTCGTGAGCGTGAAGGTGTTGCAGCGAGAATACTGCAGGATTTAGGTTTGGATCTAAATGAGCTAAGAAAAGCAGTTGTTGTAAGTATGGGTGATGCCGGACTAAAACAGGATGGCATACATGGGCAAGGCTCAGGCAAAGAGACGCTCACCCTTGATAAATACGGCAAGGATTTAACACAACTTGCGCGTGACGGTGACCTTGACCCAGTTATTGGGCGCAGTGATGAAATAACCCGAATTATACAAATCCTAAGCAGGAGGACAAAAAACAACCCTGTTCTTATTGGGGACCCAGGGGTTGGAAAGTCAGCTATAGTTGAGGGGCTAGCTTCTAAAATTGTTTCAGGCGATATACCGGAAATGTTGAAAGGTAAGCGTGTTGTAACGCTCGACCTTGGCGGTATGCTTGCAGGCACAAAATACAGGGGTGAATTCGAGGAGCGAATAAAATCAGCTATTGATGAACTTAAGGCCAACGGCTCTACAATCCTTTTTATTGATGAGCTGCATACAGTAGTTGGGGCAGGTGCATCCGAAGGCTCAATCGATGCGTCAAATATCCTAAAACCTGCGCTAGCGCGTGGAGAAATTCAGGTTGTTGGTGCGACTACGCTTGATGAGTATAGGAAGTATATTGAAAAGGATGCTGCGTTTGAGCGGCGTTTTCAGCCTGTAACTGTGGGCGAGCCAACATTAGATGAAGCAAAGCAAATACTCTTTGGCCTTAGAGATCGCTACGAAGCGCACCATAAAGCACGTATTACAGATGAAGCCATTGTTGCTGCCGTTGAACTGAGCAGCCGCTATATTTCTGATAGGTTTTTGCCTGATAAGGCAATAGACCTTATGGATGAGGCAGCTTCGAAAGTACGTTTGCAGGCTTATATGTCTCCACCGGATTTAAAAGAGCTTGAAATAAAGATTGAGGCTGCACGAAAAGAAAAAGAAGAGGCTGTAACGAATCAAAATTACGAACGTGCAGCGCAGGTGCGTGATGAGGAGCAAAGTCTTCGTAAAGAAATGGAAGATGTGCGCAAAAACTGGGAAGATGACCGCAAGGAGCAAAAATGCGTAGTAACTGAAGATGATGTTGCGCAAGTTGTCGCTTCCTGGACAGGCATTCCTGTAAAAAAGATTACTGAAGATGAAGCTGAGCGCTTGCTGCAGCTTGAGGATACTTTGCATACTCGGGTTATTGGGCAAGATGAAGCTGTTTCTGCAGTTGCACGCGCAATACGGCGTGCACGCGCAGGTTTGAAAGATCCAAGACGTCCTATAGGTTCATATATCTTCTTAGGCCCTACCGGAGTAGGAAAAACCGAATTAAGCAAAGCGCTTGCAGAAACAATGTTTGGCGATGAGGACGCAATGGTAAGGCTTGATATGTCCGAATATATGGAGTCGCATTCTGTTTCTAAGCTTACAGGTTCACCTCCGGGTTATGTAGGTTATGACGACGGAGGGCAGTTAACAGAAAAGGTTCGCAGGAAGCCATACTCAGTTGTGCTATTTGATGAAATCGAAAAGGCGCACCCTGATGTGTTCAATGCGCTCTTGCAAATTCTTGAAGATGGACGACTTACGGACAGTAAAGGCAGAGTTGTAGACTTCAAGAACACTATACTCATAATGACATCGAATGTGGGCGCAAGTAAGCTGTCTAAAGCAACCCGTTTAGGCTTTGGCGTAGATGATGGTGCAATACATAGCGATTACGAGCGAATGAAAGAGATAATGCTTGGCGAGCTTAAACGTACTTTCCGCCCTGAATTTCTTAACAGGGTAGATGAGATTATACTGTTTCATGCATTGGAGAAAGAACAGACGCTTGAAATCGTTAAGCTTATGCTAAAAAGCGTAATTCAACGACTTTCAGAACGCGGGATAACTCTTTCTGTTACCCCTGAAGCAGAGGCATTTCTAACTGAAGCCGGGTTTGACCCAACATATGGGGCAAGGCCGCTTCGGCGTGCAATACAGCAGCAGGTCGAGGATAGCCTAAGCGAAGAAGTCCTTTCTGGCCGAATACAACTGGGCGAGAGTGTGCAGGCTGTACTTAGCGAAGGGAAGCTTGCTTATATTAAGCAAGTGCAGGAAGGGCAAGCTGCAACTGAGTAAGATAAAGGGAAGGTTGGCTGGAAACCCATACAATTATTATAATAGCAAGGGGCTGTAGCAGTAACACCCCATTAAAAGTCAAGAAAACGAGCCAAGAC